>JAEOTF010000101.1 GCA_016840025.1 Candidatus Hodarchaeota archaeon | reverse complement strand
TAAAAATTGAGAGGTGACCGCTGGTATGTGGACAGCGGTCGGAGAGAAGTTGAAAGAATAAATTGAGTTATTTGCTTTATCTGGAATGTATGGAGAAAAAAAGGGATTTAAAGCGACTGAATTAGGTCTTCCGCTGACGAATGAATAAGATACCTGCTACTACAACCATAAATGCAATAATTGGTACAATTGAAGTCTGAAATTCACTTATTGCGCCTAAAACTTCACCATATTCATCGATATTTGAGAGATCATTTAAATTATCGTCAGGCCACCTTTCCCACCACGTTGCATCGTCATTGAAGCTACTAATCCATAAACCAAAAGATTCCCCCCCACTAGTCCAACCACAATCTGAAGCTAACAGCTTTAATTCCCAAGTTCGTTTTCCACCTTGAAGCCCATCAGTTCCTGTAAAATCAAAAGTTCCACTCCATGACCAGGCATCACTAGTATAGGTTCTGACTCCTGAGGCTCCATTTCCCTGAAGGACAAACCCCTTTTCTTCGTCATTAGTTAAGGCACCATCATGACCTCTTTCAAAACACATATCTATATTGTCATTATCACTGTTCACAGTATCACTAGGAACTTCAATGTACCAATAAAGGTAGTTATTATAATAATAGACCCACATATCAATCATAGCACCGTCTTCAGTTATTGTTGAAGGGTAGTCGTCATTAGAATCTTTAATTGCATCTAATGTGGCATCTTTTGAACCTGTTGGAATGAAAAAAGCGTCTTGAGGCGTTACATATCCATTTGCACTATTAATCAGTTGTTTATTACTAAAAAAATAAAATCCTGAGAGACAAAGTAAAAAAACAATTAAGTATAATGAAAAAAGCGTTTTTAGCTTGGTTTTCTTAGACATCAAAGACAATCTCATCCTTTTTTTCTTTAAATTGATTTTAGTCGAATTTAATCACTAAGTAAAAAGAGAACACTTCATTAGTATTAAGTGTCTTATTTTCAAGAATAGCGGATTAGGAGAAATTTAAAGGCTTCTATAAATGAAATATCATTGAATTTCATTTTTACCGTAAATAAAAAAAGGTCATTTTTGAGATCATTTTCTGAATTATGCTCATCCATGATGAAGAGCTCGATTTTCTCATTATCATTTCATCATGCTACTGCTAATTATTTCGTAGTATAAATTAATTTAAATTCCTTAATTGTAGAGATTAATATAAACAAGAATACCAGAAAGACGATAAAATACAATACATTGATAGATGTGATAAATAAACCGAATAGAATGAATGAAACTAAACCCGATATAAGTAATGATCCCCCCCACGAGATGAAATCGAACTTGGGAACCCCTAACCCAATTCTTAGGGAAATAACTCCTAATAAATTGAAGATGGTAAAAACTAATGCAATTGTTATACCAGCTCCGATCGCACCACTAATACCACTACTTCCAGCTACACCCATCAAAAATAAAGTCAGAAAAAACGTTATGAAACAACCTAAAGATATTAGTCCTATACCAATAATCCACCAAAGGGCAGTAATTATTGTTATTTGCCATGGGAGAGTTTTTTTCGGTCGTTCAGGATATCTATTCCTAAAATGCTTCAGATATTGATATAGACTAACAAATTCGATAACTACAACTGTTATAATAATGGTAAGTAATACAGTAGTTTCTTCGATTGTCATAGATTCAGTTCTTGGAAAACTCAAATAACCCTCCTCTTCCTTTGTATTTGTAAATGACGAATCCCTAGAGCAATCCAAGGACCTATAAAGATAAGGCTGATTAGTCCGAACGTGGCTAGTGCTGAAGTATCCAGTTCCTCGACTGGTTCCGTATACTTCACTGCAGGCGGGTCAATATAAATCACAAAGGTTTCATTACTTCGTGAATAGCCTGCTTTGGATGCATTGACACTAAGTGTAAACTCATTTGGGGTATACGCGAGACTGAGATTGTACTGTCCCCCCTGAGTGGTATTACCCGACCAATCCAGGGTGGTGTTGGAAATTTCCAGCAAGGCATCATCTACTTCATTACCAGCATTAGCTTTAACGATGAAGGTTACATTAATCGTTTGATTGGTCGCGAGAAGATTGTGAATACTGATATATAGCTGCGGAGGTGTATGAAGAAAAATCTGCACGCGGGAATTACCATCATCGGTGCAATAGACATAACCCGTGGAATCAACAGCAATACCATAGAGACCTTGGAACTGTCCCCCACCAATACCTGAGGAACCCCATTGGCGGACGTATGTCCCATTACCGGTAAAAATCAGTCCCTGTGCAATTCGAGTAACATAGACATATCCTGCAGGATCAACAGCAATGGCTTCACACCTAATGATCCCGCCCCATTTCCGCACAAACGTTCCACTGGGGGTAAAGACCTGCACACGATCATTCCTCCAATCAGCGACATAGACATAACCCGCTGAATCGACTGCAATGCCTTTGGGCATATCAAACTGTCCGTTTCCCGAACCAGAGGAGCCCCATTTTCGTACAAACGCCCCACTGGGGGTAAAGACCTGCACACGATGATTGGCAAAATCAGTGACATAGACATAACCCGTACTATTGACAGCAATACCCCAAGGTTCATTAAACTGCCCATCACCAGAACCAGAGGATCCCCATGTCTGAATGAATGTCCCAGTACTTGTGAAGACCTGCACCCGATCATTTCCAGAGTCAGTGACATAGCCATAGCCCGTACTATTGATGGCAATACCACAGGGGTCAGTAAAATTCCCATCTTCTGAACCAGAGGAGCCCCATTTCCCAATGAAGGTTCCATCACTAGTAAAGATTTGTACGCGGTCATTAGCATAGTCAGCGACATAGATATGACCCGTACTATTGACAGCGATGCCAAGAGGGGCGTTAAACTGCCCATTTGCAGAACCAAAAACTCCCCACTCCCGAATGAAAGACACATTTAACTCGCTGCTAAGGGAGTGCGGGGCACGTGGGATGGTTTCTGCAGCAGATTTCGATCTTTTTAATATGGTTCCCTCATCTACCGAAACCCCTAAGGATCCCATTTTGATCACTATGAAGTTCAAAAGCAGGATGAGAACTAAACCAATAATTACAACTATTATCCTAAGTTTACGAATTCTTAAGTTTTTCATTCATAATCCCTAACCTGTTTTCATTAAAATTAATATTCTTTTAGACCTAAAGTAAACCAATGATACTATAAAAACATTTGCAGTATTGATATGCTCTCTTAGGTGCTTAACTATCAAAAAAAGCTGATAAAGAGAGGTATTACCCTCTTACAGGCATCTAATTATCAAATTTCTTTTAGATCCTCTCGATAATTCAAAACTTCATATAGTTCTCTTCTTCCTTTGTATCTGTAAATGACGAATCCCTAGAGCAGCCCACGGACCTATAAAGATAAGACTGATTAATCCGAACGTAGCTAGTGCTGAAGTATCCAGTTCCTCGACTGGTTCCGTATACTCCACTGCAGGCGGGTCAATATAAATCACAAATGTTGCGTTACCCGCTGAATAGCCTACCTTGGACGCGTTGACTTCTAATGTAAACTCATTTGGGGTATAAGCGAGACTGAGATTGTACTGTCCCCCCTGAGTGGTATTACCCGACCAATCAAGGGTGGTGTTGGAAATCTCCAGCAAGACATCATCTACTTCATTACCAGCATTAGCTTTAACGATGAAGGTTACATTGATCGTTTGATTGGTCGCAAGAAGATTATGCATACTGATGTATAGTTGCGGAGATGTATGAAGAAAGACCTGTATGCGATGATTATTGGTGTCAGCAACATAAATATAACCCTCGGAATCAATAGCAATTCCATGGAGACCTTGGAACTTCCCTCCACCAATAGCTGAAGAGCCCCACTTGCGGATAAAAGTCCCGTTTTTGGTATAGACATATATTTCATCTTGCTCTCCAACATAGACATATCCTGTATCATCATCAACGGTAATAGTTTCATATAATCCAAAGCCGAATTCTCGAATGAATGTCCCGTTAGGGGTAAAGACCTGCACGCGTCTATTAGCATATTCAGTAACATAGACATTACCTGCAGAATCAATTGCAATACCTTCGGGCCCACTTAATTCTCCATCCCCGGAACCTTGAGTGCCCCATGTTTGAACAAATGTCCCGTTAGGGGTAAAAACCTGTATACGATGATTATTGTTGTCAACAACATAGACATAACCCGTACTATTGATTGCAATACCCCAAGGAAATTCAAACTGCCCTTGTCCAGAACCTTGGGAACCCCATTTTCCAATGAATGTCCCATTAGGAGTAAAGATCTGTATACGGTTATTACCGAATTCAGTGACATAGATATAACCCGTACTATTGATAGCAATACACCTTGGACCATTAAACTGACCATCGAGACTACCTTGACTGCCAAATCTAAAAATGAACGTTCCATTGGATTTAAAAACCTGTACACGGTGATTATTGTAGTCAGCAACATAAACATAGTCAGTATTATTAATAGCAATTCCACAGGGGACATTAAAATTCCCATCTTCGGAACCAAAGGAACCCCATTCCCCCATTAAAGACACATTAATCTCGCCGCTAAGGGAGTGCGGGACACGTAGAATGGTTTCTGCAGCAGATTTCGTTCTTTTAAATATGGTTCTCTCATCCACCGAAACCCCTAAGGATCCTGGTTGGATCGCTGTGAAGTTTAAAAGGAGGATGAGAACTAAACCAATATTTACAATTACTATTCTAAGTTTGTGAATTGTTGAGTTTTTCATTCATTATCCCTTACCTGTTTTCATTAGATTTTAATATTCTTTTAGACCTAAATTAAGCCAATGATGATTCTATAAAAACTTTTACGGTCTTAGCATTTATAACATTAAGAGATCACTATTTTCCTTTAGTGAAAAATGCAATTACCTTATAACAATACTTTCATTTTTAACTATCTTCTGTCTATACTAGAAACGCGTAACTATAAATGCATCTTATATTCTAAGATAAAAATAGTGAGTTAATCATGTGCAAAGACCCTTTACCTGTACCTTCTAAGAAATCTATTGAGATATTAAGAGAAGCGAAGAAAAAACATCCTAATCTTTTTACTCCTGAAAATATCTTAGCCTCTATCCGAGAGGATATTAAAAATGAGTGATGAAGATCAATCAGCGTCTGAACAAATCCAACAAAGACGACAAGAATGGTGTCAATTTTTTCAATCCTTAGAACAAGAGTTCATTGAATCTCTTGCAGTTGCCTATCGAGAAGCGAACCTTGGAGAAACTAGACGTTTATTATCTGAATTAGCGAGTATCATTATCATAAGAAAGGAGTATTGTCGTATCTCTGAAGAAGCAGTGGTTTAAGTATGTTCTCTATCGCTAAAAGGGTGTAAATTATTAAATCTCCATTATTTCTTCTCGTGGGAACTTACTTGACCAATACCCATCTTCAGTCCTAATTACATTATCCTCAATTCTGACCCCAAATTTGCCTGGCAGATATATACCTGGTTCAATTGTGAATGAATTCCCAATAACAAGTGGTTTCTTGTTTGATCCAACAATGTAAGGTTCTTCATGTCCTTCTAACCCGATGCCATGACCTGTTCTGTGAGTAAAGTATTTACCGTAACCTTTTTCACTAATGAAGTTTCGAGCTGCTGCATCAATTTCTGCTGGTACACCCGAACTTATTATAACTTCCTTTGCCTGTTGATTTGCAGTCATTACGATTTTAAAAATCTTCTTAAACTCTTCTGTGGCCTTTCCAAAGACGCTAGTAATTGTAATATCTCCCCAGTAATCATTATATGTACGTCCACAGTCAATTAAGACCACATCATCAATTTTTAATTTTCTTGATCCACCATGATAATGAGGAAGTGCAGAATTCTCACCAAATTGCACAAGACCTCCTGCCCTCACATCTGATTCTGTTTTAAGCTTATTTACAAGTATTTGACGAACCTCAACTTCAGTAACTCCAGCTTCCAGTTCATACAATACTTGGATTATGGTTTCACCTGTTCTTTTGCTTGCTCCTTTCAGGCATTTGATTTCTTCTTCATCCTTTTTAGTCCGTAACTCACTCAATACACTTCCCGCATTAATGAATTTTCTATCAGGTAAAGCTTGTTGAAGACCGTCATAAACCTCAAACTTTGTTTGTGGATCAAGCCCAATGGTTTTAATTTCGTTTCTTAATGTGCCAGCAAGGATTTTATAGGGGTTTTCTGTCTCTTCCCAAGTTAAAATTTCTTTAACTCCCGTTTGATTTGACATCCGCTCCAACTCAAACCCAGGTACTATCATAGTTGGTTCTTTTGCCTCTATTTCTATCATTCCTAATAGTAATCTTTCGGAAGGCAGCTCTAAAGGTCTTCCAAAAAAGTATCGGAAATAAATGCCAAGGGGGATAAATATTGCATCCATTTGATGCTCGGTCATCGTTTCTCTGATAAGATCAATTTTATTTTGATTGAAAACCATTGATGACTTCTCCAAAATAACTATCTTAAGTAGTGGTGTTCATATATTTCCTCAAAGTTCCATGATTTCTTCCCGTGGGAATTTGCTCGACCAATACCCATCCTTGGTCTTAATAACATTGTCTTCCGCTCTTACACCAAACTTTCCAGGAAGATAGATACCAGGCTCGATTGTAAAAGCATTTCCTGTTGCTAATGGTCTATTATTGTTGCCCACAATATACGGTTCTTCGTGGATTTCAAGACCAAGTCCATGTCCTGTCCTATGAGTAAAGTATTTGCTATAGCCTTTTTCGCTAATGAAGTTACGGGCTGCAGCATCAACATCTGCAGGGACCTTATTTTCTGCTACAGCTTCCTTTGCTCGTTGATTTGCAATGAAAACGGTCTCAAAGACTTTTTTGAATTCTTTTGTTGCCTTCCCAAAAACACATGTGATAGTTATATCACCATAGTAATCCTTATAGTTTGTTCCTGCATCAATTAAAACTACATCATTAGTTTTTAGTTTTCTTGCGCCACCTGTGTAATGAGAGAGAGTCGAATTTGCTCCAAATTGTACGAGCGCAAATGGTTTTTGATCGGGGTCTGATTTGAGTTCATTCAGTAATAGTTTACGAACTTCCGCTTCAGTAACACCAACTTCCAATTCATTCAATATCTGAATGATAATCTCCCCCGATTTATTACTAGCTTGTTGCAGGAAATCGATCTCTTGTTCATCCTTTGTAGCTCGTAGACTATTGATCAAATTACCCATATCAACGAATTTCATTTTAGGTAAAGCTTGTTGTAATTGATAATAAACCTCGAATTTAGTTTTTGGTCCAAGACCGATAGTTTTAACATTCTTCTTCAATGAACCAGCGAGAATTTTATAGGGGTTTTCTGTTTCTTCCCATGTCCAATGCACTTCTACGCCTGTGTGATTTAACATTCGTTTAGACTCAAATTTAGGAACGATAAGTTTTACTTCGTCCGAATCTGTTTCAATAATTCCGAGTAACAATCTTTCAGAAGGTTCTTCTACTGGTGGACCAAAGAGATAACGAAAATTAATGCCTAAAGGGATAAAAGCTGCATCTAAATGATTATCTTCAAGTTTTTTTCTTAAAGCGTCAAGTATTTTCTTATTAAAAACCATTAAGACTTTCTCCTGCAATATTTTTGTTACTAATATTATTTTATGCAAGTATCTTTAGTTTTTATGATTTGTTGTAAAAAATGACTATATCTTTTTCCAAACAATTTTTCTATTAATCGCATTTTGATTCATAAGTGGCGCAGATATTGTATCATTCCATTGCTGGTATTGTTCTTGCTGCAGGCACGTCATCCCGCTTTCACAGCAACAAATTACTTTACAAAGTAGAAGGAAAACCCGTTATTTATAGATGTATAAGCGCTATCCATGCTTATTGTACTCAAATTGTTTTAGTTATCCAACCAAGCGATGTCAAAATTCCCATGGTGGTTAAAGAATTTTCTGTAGATGTGGTGCCAAACCCCCAATGGAAAAAGGGAATGACTACATCCATTAAAGCTGGTGTCAAACATCTATCAGATGAAGTAGATGCCTACGTGATTATGCCTGCTGATTACCCATATATTCAATCGAAAGACCTGGAACAATTCTTTATTAAAGTTAATAGAGAAACGCCTTTACTTGCTCTACCTACTTATGAGGATAGAGGTGGTCATCCTTTAGTGATATCAGATCAATTACAAGAAGAACTATTAAATATCTCTGAGGAATCACAAGGACTAAGAGGACTGCTTCAGCGCTATCAATCACAGGTCATGCGTATCCCTGTTTCCACCGATGGGATCTTGCATGACATTGATTATCAAAATGATTTGCGTAGCGCTTAAGGAAGAGTCATGTAGCTATAAATTGAATATGGATCTTATCATTTAGAGGAGCCTACAACTTTGCCCCTTATAAAAACCTCATTAGAAGAAAAATGGTTAATAATCCTCGCATTACGAGTAATTGCGGGATTAGTTTGGTTTGGTACAGTATTACGTCGCTTATTTACTCCAAATTATAGTGATTTTGAGCAAAGAATCACTGATATGGCTCAAGGTGCATGGTATCCCGAAGATTTTATGGATTTTGCAGTTGATAATTGGTTTTTCTTCTTCCTTATTGTACTTTCTTTAGAATTAATTACATCCCTGAGCTTACTGTCAGGAACTTTCGCTAGAGGAGGCGCACTCGTTGCTACATTGAATGGATTTGCAATTGGTGTTGCAGGAATTGGGTTAGGTATTTTTGATCTAATTATACCTTGGACTGTGGCGGTAATCACACTGATTTTGTTACTTTTCACTCATCCGGGTCAATATAAAGGTCTTGATGAAAAATTGATTGAAAAGAATATTCCAAAATGGCTTAAAGTATTGATGTAGGGAGTAAACAATCTAACCATAGAGATAATAATCTAAGTGGAGATATATAGAATAGTTGGAGGAACTCAAAAGGATGTCCGTAGGTTCTCGTGTTATTCGCAAAGATGCCCCAGCTAAGGTTGAAGGAACAGCAAAATTTCTCGATGATTATTCATTTCCAGAAATGCATTATGCAGTCATTCTTCGTAGTCCTTATGCTCATGCGCGGGTTAAAAAAATAGAAATTGATTGGGATACGATCAAATCACACTCTGCAAATGTAGCTACTGCCAAGGACATTCCGGGGAAGAATATAGTTCATATAATCTTTGATGATCAACCTTTACTAGTGGATAAAGTAGCTCGTTACGTTGGAGAAGCGGTATCGATAGTAACAGCACCCACCAAAGATCTAGCACAGAAAGCACTTGCATCAGTCCAAGTAATTTGGAATGAACTTCCAGCTAATTTTGACCCTATACATGCAACAGAAAAGGAAGTTCCACTTATTTATGGAGAAAACAACATTTTTTGCACAGATAAGGTCATTAAAGGTAATACTGAAGAAGGTTTCAAACAAGCAGATGTAATAATAGAAAGAGAATACCGAACTCCTGCTCAAGAACATGCATATATTGAAAACCAAGGTGCAATCGCAGTTCCCGAGTCAGATGGTGGTATGACAGTATATGGTACGATGCAATGTCCATATTACGTCCATCTAGCAGTTTGTGATGTCCTCGGATTACCTAAAAATATGGTTAGAGTCATTCAAACCTATACTGGAGGAGCATTTGGTGGTAAAGAAGATGTTCCTTCATTAATTTGTTCTATGGTTGCTGTTGCAGCACTTAGTATTAAAAAACCTGTCAAATTAGTTTTTACCCGTGAAGAAGATATTGAGTCCACCAGTAAACGACACCCTGCAGTTACTCGTTGTAAAATCGGAGCAACAAAGGATGGTTATCTTACAGCAGTAGAAGTTGAACACATTATGGATGCTGGTGCCTATGCAACCCTATCCCCTGCTGTTCTATTTCGAGGGGTTATGCATGCCGTAGGTCCCTATAATTGCCCTCATGTGAAGATTAATGGACGCGCAGTAGCGACAAATAAAGTACCATTCGGTGCTTTTCGCGGTTTTGGATCACCACAGACTTTATTTGCGGCAGAGAGTCAAATTGATGCCTTAGCAGCTGCCTTAAACATGAATCCTTTAGAAATTCGTCGGAAAAATATTGTTCATGAGGGAGATACTCTTTATTTGGGTCAGAAATTGCCCAATAGTGTAGGATTAGTAGACACATTAGAAAAAGCAATTGAAGTAAGTAAATGGTCAGATAAATGGAAACCTCTGTCAAAAAGGGGTATTCTACCAAAAGATACATCACAATACGGTATTGGTATGTCTACCATCTTTTATGGGGTCGGATTAGGAGCAGCAGGAAAGCATATGTCACGTACCGGGTCTTATCTCCTTGTTAATGCAGATGGTAGTGCTCTATTTGCAGTTGGTAATACAGAAATGGGACAAGGTGCTATCACCGTTCTTTCTCAGATCGTGGCAGATGGGTTAGGGATATCCTATGATAAGGTTCGAATGCTTCCGGTTGATACATCACGAGTTCCAGATAGTGGACCTACAGTAGCATCACGTACGACTACTTTCTCAGGACGTTCTCTTCTGAAAGCTTGCAAAGAAATCAATAGTCGACTTCAGATAGTAGCCGCGGATGTTTTAAAGACCACCCCTAACAAAGTTGCTCGAGAAGGAAGCTTCTGGAAAAATATAGACACGAATAAAACCGTTGAAGTGGTTGAAATTATAAAAGAAGCCTTTATAAAGCGAATTAACCTAGCTGCAGCAGGATGGGATGTTTCACCAGAGACAGAATATGACAGTGAAAAGGGACAAGGGAAAAAGGCCTATGTTGTTTATGCTTGGGCAACTAACGTTGTAGAAGTGGAAGTTGACGTTGAAACAGGGACAATAGACGTAAAACGTGTGGTTGCTGTCCATGATGTCGGAAAAGCAGTTAATCCTGAAACTCTAGAAGGTCAAATCCAGGGTGGAAGTGTACAGGGATTAGGGTATGGACGATATGAGGAGATAATTTGGGATGAGTTAGGTAGAATCCAGAATCCTGATTTAGGGAGATATATCATACCTAGTTCTAAGGACTTACCAGATGTAGAGTCTTATTACGTAGAAGCAGAGTATCCAGAAGGTCCATTCGGAGCGAAAGGAATTGGGGAACAACCGCTTATGGGATTAGCGCCTGCATTAGCTAATGCAGTCTATAATGCTTTAGGAATTCAGCTTACTGAGATACCACTCACGCCAGAACGAGTGTGGGAAGCTATTCAAAAACATAGGGAGGATAAAAAATGAAGATCAAGCTAATTATAAATGATATCTCCCACGAATTTGATGTTCATCCTGCTATGCGTCTTTTGGATCTCCTTAGAGAGAAATTAAGATTAATTGGAACTAAAGAAGGCTGTGGAAAGGGAGAATGTGGTGCATGTAGTGTTATTATCGATGGCAAATTAGTTAATTCTTGCCTTATTCCTGTAGGTCAAATCAATGGGTCAAAAGTACTCACAATAGAAAATCAAGAAAAAGAATTGTTACAGAGACTAAAAAGAAGTTTTGAGGAGCATGGAGCTGTTCAATGTGGGTATTGTATCCCTGGGATCATTATGGCTGCCTATGACTTATTACTTAAGAACAAACAACCTACCCGAGAGGATGTACGGCAGGCTATCTCTGGAAATCTTTGTCGTTGCACAGGATATACAAAAATCATTGATGCTGTTATAGCTATAGCTCAAGACTGATAGATGATTTATTATGAAAGATCTTCGAGAATATTGGCAAGTATTGGAAGAATTCCATCATAAGAATGAACCCTGTCTCTTAGCTACTGTAATACGTAGTGAAGGGTCAGTTCCTCGAAAAATTGGAGCGAAAGCTATACTTAATCAACAAGGTCAAATAGTGTGGGGTACAGTAGGTGGGGGAGCAGTTGAACATAATATTCAACAAGAAGCTTCAAAAATCCTTCATAAAGGTCAAACAATCTGTAAAACATTTAACCTGGAAGAGGAGCATGGTGTGTGTGGTGGTAGTATGGAAATATTATTAGAACCGCATGGTGTAAGACCAACAGCAATCATCATTGGTGGGGGTCACATTGGACAGGCTTTGGCTCCTCTCCTTCTGCAATTAGAATTTAATGTTATTATATTAGATCCTCGGGAAGATCTTCGAGAAAAATCTGCGTTCACCAATATTCCCGTAATCACCGGAAAAACATATACCGACCTGGTAAACTCTGTGGATGTTCAGGGGGACGTATATTATATTATCGCCACATATGAGCATGAAGGGGATGAGGAAGCACTCATTGAATGTTTAAAACGACCTTATACATATCTAGGAATGATAGGGAGCAATAGAAAGGTTAAAATACTATATAAAAGGCTTATAGAGAAAAAATTTGCTACTAAAGAGCAGTTAGATAAAGTTCATTCACCAATTGGGCTCCCCATTCATTCAGAAACTCCAGCGGAAATTGCAGTGAGTATCGCTGGAGAAATAATAAAAATACGTGCAGAACGGAGGAAATGAAATGAAAAAAAATTTTCCTAATATTCACTTTCCTACTTCAATAGAAGAAGCGATCAAATTACTAGAGCAACATCCTGACTGGAAACCGCTTGCAGGTGGTACGGATCTTTTTGTTGGATATCAAGCAGGACTCATTAATTTTAATGGTTTAGTAGATCTTATATCGTTTTCTGATTTATATGGAGTATCAGAGAATGATGATTGTCTTATTATTGGCGCTTTAACCCCACATGCCGAATATTTTGATCACCCGCTGGTTATTAAATATGCTTCTTCTCTAGGGACAGCTGCAAATTCTATTGGATCACCACAGATCCGAAACAGAGGAACTATAGGGGGGAATATCTGTCATGCTTCACCTGCTGGAGATACCATAACCCCATTGTATGCATTGAATGCCTTATTACGTATTCAAGGTTCGAAAGGAGTTAGAGAAGTTCCGATTCAAGAAATCATCATCGGACCAGGTGAAAAAAGCCTTCAAGACGGAGAAATTGTAACTCATATACTTATTCCAAAAAAGGAAGCACTCCAACAAATCTATTTGTCATTACGCCAACGAAAATCCCTTGCGTGTAACAAAGTCTCTGTAGCTTTTGTATGTCAACAAAATGAAGGTAGTTTGGAAGATGTACGAATTGCGTTAGGTGCTGTAGCACCAACAATAATCCGAGTCAAAAAGGCAGAACAATACCTAGAAAACATTCCAATTCAAGATGTTGATCTAAATGAACTAGATAAAATGGTGTGTCAAGCAGCAGCTCCTATCAATGATGTCAGATCAAATAAGGAATATCGGAGAGCTATGACAGGAGTATTACTACGAAAAGCATTTTCCCGTTTAATCAATTGAAATAGTCCAATTCCTTTCGTTCCAAAGAAGTTAGGTAGTGTACTCATATATTGACACAGGACAAAATGCTCTTCTTTTTACTAAATACATTATCTTTTCCTCTAAAAACGCATGTACTCTCTTGAAAAGTCATAAATCAAAAAAAGAATGAGAATGAGCAAGGAAGAACTCGGTTATCTTGGTTTTTTTCGATAAATTAGAGGGATTATCACTACGCACGCTACAAAAGACACCATGGGTAAGGGTGTGAATTCTGGGACGACTGGTCCATCACTTTGAGCAAATTTCAAATCGCCATTAGTAAGGTCATAATAACTGATATACGCTTTTCTACTGGAATCTAAAACCAAGGATGAATATAGGCCTACAGTGTTAGATGTAGCGGGAGAAGAAATGTGCCACCCACCACTATCCTGAAAGGCATATTTTAAGTCACCATTAGTATCATCAAAATAACTGATATGTGGGTAGTTCGAGGAATCTATTGCTATGGAAGAGCATGCTCCCACCAAACCTGTTGCATCGATTGTATTGGTGGACCAACCTGGACCCATCCAATAAGTGTACTTCAAATCGCGATTTGATTCATCATAATAACTGATATGCATGTAATTCGAGGAATCTAAAGCTATAGAAGTCCATGTTCCTACATTACCCGTCGAATCGAGTGTTCCTCCATACCAAGAGCAACAAGAATATCAACAAGCCTATTGGAAGAGATATGGTAAGGAAAGACTCCAAGGTTCAAAGTAGTAAGTCATTAATCACAATATCCTTTCATTTGAGAATTTTTAATTTTGCATACAGTAAAAGAAGAAGAACGCGAGGAGTTTTCATTTTGATCCCTTAAGAGATATTTGCCTGATTTGGGATTAGCCATGGTAAGGCATTCTTTGAGAGTCGATTGTAAAAGTTAGTGTTCTTATCCCTGCGACTATTAAGCCCAGACCCGCGAGTATTACCAACCAGAATCCAATCCCCCAGCTAATGTCCGCTATTCCCGATCGGTTCACAGCTGCGATAAATCGACTTGCGTTCATATAATTGAGTAATGGAAGGAAAACGGCGATTCCCCCGCAGAAAATTGCCATCAACCCGCGCGTTTTCGGATTATCTACCTTCACGAGGGTTATTCCGGTCGCAATCCCTAAAAGTAAGATCAATACCCCTGCACCGATTTCTATCCCGATCAAGGTCTCCTCATATGCATAACTCGAAAGATGGAGCCACGGGAGGAATGTCCCCAGACAAATCCCGATAACACATATTAATGCGAATCCTTCCGAAGACCCTTCTATGGGGTCATAGGTTTGCCTTGTTGCAGTTGTAACACGAGGTACCATGGAACGACGCGCTTCCAATGACTGTAACCGCTCACCGCAGGTT
>JAEOTF010000100.1 GCA_016840025.1 Candidatus Hodarchaeota archaeon | reverse complement strand
TCTTAATTCTATTAGCTAAGAAACGCGCTACATTTGGGTTATTCTTAATATATTGGTCTAGCTTGATCTCGTAGTTTTCATAAGAAGCCTATTTATGCTCTCTAAAATTGGTGGGGCCGGAAGGATTCAGTGTCTCATTTCAACATGCGTTATTTTTTATTGTATGTTAGTTATGTTGTTTTGAGTATATATGGGTAGGTTGCCTCGGACTCAGATTGCTGTATTGGGTTTGTTGGGTGATGGGGTTCCTCGTGGCGTATATGAGATTAGTATAGAGATTGGGAAGAGTTCTAGAGCTGTTGAGTCTGCTTGTTATCGTGCTTGGCGTGGTGAGAGGCTTCTTCGGAGTGAGGTGGAGCAGTTTGGGAGATTGTCTCGTTTTCGTGGTAGGGCTGGGACTGTTTCTAGTCAACGTGGGTTTTTCTTGTATGTGCTTCGTCCTGATGGTTTTGATTCTCTTCAGATTGATGGTGTGAGGTTTGTTCCTTATGGTGTGGAGTATCTTAGTGGTAAGGTTCCTAAGGGTTTGAGTAAGGCTCAGAGGATTATTGATTATCTTAGAGAGCATGGGGATAGGGCGTTTTATTCTCTTGACGTGTATGAGGCTTTGAAGGGTGAGGGAGTTAATCAGCCTGATGTTATGAGTACTGTTCGTAGGTATGAGCGTAAGGGACTTGTGTATGTTAGGGGTTATAGAAGTGAGTCTCATCAGACTCCTTTCACTAGGGGATTTTTAATCACTTGGCTTGATGATGGTCTCTCTAGAAAGAAAGCTATCAGTGAGGCGTTTCAACGTACAGAAAGGGTGTTGATGGAGCCATCTACTAGTAATATCACTGGACAGCGTGTGAGGATGGTAAGGGATCAGGTTATTAGTGATGCTCAACTGCGGGAGATAACTAGTAGGAAAATGTTGCGGAATAAGTTGAAATGTACTAATTCTCAGCTTGATTCTGCGATTAAAAGAACTCTTCAATTGTATTCAGATGTTAAGGATATTCATATCTTTGGACAAAGATACCTTTATCATACATCTTTGGATGAGCTTGATCTACGAGCTACTATCAAGTTAAAGGAAAATTATATTCGGAAAACTGGTGGACGAAACGCTAGAATAGGTCATAACTGGGAAGCTGCAGTGGAATGGTTCCTAGATAAATTCACGCAGGGAGCAAAGTTTAGGACGCAGAATCATCGAGATCCTTCAATGGATAAACGAAGGATAACACTTCATCTTATTAGGTCAGTAGGTGGACGACGTCAAAATGCAGAGGTAGACAGAGTTTGGACTACCAAGTCAAGCCCTTTCACCCAAGAGGTCACCTATGTGCTTCAGAGCAAATGGGGACTTGTAAGAAAAGCAGACCTTGACGATCATTTAGAGGTGCTTAAGTGGAGTCAAGAATTTGGAGTAGATACAGGAGATGGTCAAGCCATTCAACAAGGAGTAATCCCCATCTTCGCAGGTGGAGCTTTCGATCCGAACTCTAAGATAAGAATTGGAGATGAAGAAATCAGTCTAGCTCAATATGCTCATAGGATGAGGATAGAACTCCTCAAAGCATCAGACTTCAACCAACAACTGCAACAAAAAAACGTAGAACAATATGTTACAGTGCAAAAAGTCTGTCAAAGAGCAAGAGATGAAGAAGAAGTAAGAGATACTCTTCAAAAGATATGGAATCAACCAAAGAAGGCAAGAACTTTCTTAGTAGCATTGACAGAGAAAAATCAGGAATTATTCGAGTTTGAAAAACAATTAGAAATGAAGAATCCATAATTTTATCCTCACACATACTGTAAAAAAAGGAATGAGGTTCCTATATGGTTAGAGCTTCATTTCTACTCCTGGACACCTATCTTCCTGGTCAGAGCTACAACGTCTGAAAACTTGACAACTGGGACAGTCTTGACTTCTCCAATCTGCATTAAGGGAACAAGGACATTCATGAGCTTTGATTGGTCATCTGTTTCAAAAATAAAGTAGAACTCGTGACCTGGGCCGTCGAGGTAACCTCCAATGAGGTTAATACCGATTTTCTTTATGTGCTCTTCCAGATTAGTTGAGAACTTTCTATCGGGTCTCACTATTCCAGCAGGACACATCTCAGCGGTATGCTTACATACGGACATAAACAACATTCGTTCACTTTTTCTCACACTTAAATTGCGCGCCGTTTTCATTTTATAGTATACCTTATGTCGTTAGCAGTTAAATAGGGATTTATGCGCATCCTCTTTGGGGTTTAGGTATAGTACGTTGTGCGAAAAATTGTAAAAAAAATATTTGTGTTTTAGATATAAAGGACTATTGAATAATTTGTACGTCGGAATTAAATTTAGGGTCATTGAATAGGTTTAATGTTGATTGAATCTCTTTTTGCATATCTTGAATACTAAGTTTGATACCATCTTCGACGTTATCTGCTTTTGTTATTATTTTGTCTGCACAATTTTTTATTTGTCTTGCACTTTTTCTAATATCCTGTAAGGGTTTAACACTCAGTAAAGCTGTGTTTATTGCACCTTGTATTCGTTTATCAGAAAGAGCTACCTGAAGGTTTGACACCTTCTTTCCTAGAAAGTATTGATGGAGTAAAATTTCTCTTAAAGCACCATAGACCATAATTGTGTTTGAACGCTTTGTTATAAAAATTACACCTTCTTCATAATTATCAGATAGGTAACCATTAGAACCTCTTGGCATTGTTTCTACAGAGAGAATTGCATATTGAGTATTTTTATTAGCCATATGTTTGCGAACTGTAGAAATATACGATCTATTCCATTTTTTGGTATCTTTTGATTCAATGATTACTTCGATTCCAGTAGTAACACCGTTTCTCCTTGGATTTAGTAAAATGTCACTTTCTCCGCTTTTTCCAAGACGTGTAACAATATCTTCTGGAAAGAAATCTGATAATTCATCTGCAAGTTCCTGTTCTGCGCGTTCACCTTTAATACTGGGAACTGTTTTTTGTTCAATTAATCTCTGTGTATATATTAAAAGCTCAGGTAATGCATTTGCAAGTGCTGTAAGTGTATCAGGATTAGGGATTTTGTCTTTTAATGTTTCTTGGATTATTGATGGTAGTGCAAGTACAATTTTATTCAATTCCGTGGAAGCTAATGACAATGCTTCGGGGTTTGGAATTTGTTCTATTAAAGTTTCTTGAATGACAGAGGGAAGCGTTGCAACAACATTATTTAATTCAGTAGAGGCAGCATCTTTTACTTCTTCTTTCATTATATTGATTCCTTTAGAGACTAATGCAGATGTTGCACCTGTCTGAGAAGCAATATCAATGTATTTTGAAGATATTTTAAGAAATGGATTCAGTGTATTGTCCTTTTTTAATTTTTTAAGAAACTTGATAACCTCTGCATCAATTAACAATTGGGAATCTTCGATTTGGCTTCCACAAAGTGGACAAGTTAATACATTAACCACTGTGATTTGCCTCCTCGGTGTTTCTTTACATTGCAACGAGTTTTACTTCGTTCCACATTTTTTTCTTTGGGGTTAACAAAACCAAAGATAGGGTATGAGATAATCATCTTATCTCTTATGCGCTTTCCATCTCCACAGGTTAGGAAAGTAATTCCGGGGATGTATTCGTTTTTACTCATATTTTTTCACCAGCGTTTCCCGACCATTATCAGCCGATTCACGCTAGTAAGGAAAACAACTTATTTAGTTTTATAATCCGTTGAAACTTATTTAATGGTGTAAAGAGGTTATTTCATACAACCTAGAACTTTGTTCTATGTGTGTTTATAATACAAAATGAGTTAGAACAATTGGTGAATATGTATGGAAAGAGAAACTAGTCCTTTAGCTGTATTTCTAGAGTATTCAGAAGAAATCTATTTATTACTTGAGGATACTCAAATCGCAATAATTGGTGGAATTGTTTTTGTTCTTACCTTCGCATTTAGTGTAATAAACGATACTTTCTTCCATACTGAGTATTTTAGTGGGCTTGTTTATTTTTTAAAGATCATTTCGCTCATTTTTGTATTAGGAAACGGCATACCAGTGTTTAAAAGATTAAATAAATGGGGAACAAACTTTTTCAAAAGCTCCTATGTTTTAAAATTTGAAATGTTACCTGCGATAGGTAACACATCACAAGAACAACTATTGAATAAAACTTTGGAAGTATTCATCGACGTTGATGCTAGATTAAAGGAATTTGATTGGAATATGATAAAAAAGAATTTCATTAATGTAAATGTTAATGGAAAGAAAACTAGTCATCTTTTTGATGTTTTTATTGGAAAGATGAAATCATCAGAATATTCTGAAGAAGAAAGAAAAATGATGAAAAGTTTGGAAGGAACAAAATATATTGCTGCTAAAGAATTTACTCAAAAAGAACCTATTACCTCAAAAGATATTGAAAACTTTAAGAATGAAATCTTGGATTCTTTTAGAGTTCCGTTTTATCTTAGATTTTTTACAGCAGATATACAATTCAATAGAATAATATTAGTTTCAAATTCCACTTTTACACCTGATTGTATAAATTATGTAAAAAATAGGAGGAACAGACTTAGACAAACTGGGTTTGACTTGATAATAAAGAAGGATAATAGATATAATGTTCTTTTCATTGCTTAATTTCTAAGTGACTCTTCAAACTTCATCATCTTTTTCCCTAATTGAAAATACCAGTCTCTTCCTTCTTCGGTAATCTGATAATAGGTAGCATTTGGAGTCTTTGCACTGATCTTGATATGTTTATTTTCTACCATACTTTCGAGAATTAAATTAAACCTATCTTGTCTTTGCGAAGGTAAACCCGGAATATTGTGCATCAGATGATATGCTGAAAATCCACTAAAATCTGTAATTGTAGTAAGCATATACTCGAATATTTTTATATAAAGCCATATCCGGGAATATCGAATTTTATTTCTTCTCCCGGACATAATTAGATATTTTCATTCTGAATTGAAATAAATTGTGACGATGAGATTGTGAGTATGTTTAGTTATTATACTTACACAAAAATTATCTTGATTTAAGATAGTATTTTATATAGAAGTAGTGATAGGGAAGTGGAATCCCAAAAAGGTTTGAATTTAGAATTACTTGTTACAGAACTTTTCAAATCAAAAGGTTATGATGTTAGACATAATGTAAAATTGAAAGGTCGTTCTTCAGTTGAAAATCAAATCGATGATTTTATCCTCAC
>JAEOTF010000099.1 GCA_016840025.1 Candidatus Hodarchaeota archaeon | reverse complement strand
TACGGTTATTATCATGGATATACTTTAATGGAAAAGAAAAAAATTCAACCAGCATTCCCTTTTGGATTTGGGCTGAGTTATACTGAGTATGCATATAAAAATATCCGTGTAGAATCAACTGAAAAGAAAATTAGTGTAAGTGTAGATGTTTTGAATATTGGAGATGTTGCCGGTGAAGAAATTGTACAATTATACATAGGTTTTGAAAATTCTAGCGTTGATCGTCCCTTAAAACTGTTACGGGGATTTAAGAGAGTTGCCTTAAAACCAAAAGAAACAAAGACAGTATTTATTGATGTGAGGAAAAAAGATTTAGCATGGTATAATCCAGATAACAGAACATGGGAAGTTGAGAATATCAATTATACTCTCTATATTGGATCCTCTTCAAATAATGAAGATTTAATCACTACGCAAATCTCTTTTTAAAACATCTTTTTAATTTAGAATCATTCAATTTTAAGAGAAACTTGAGATGGTTTCCAATCTAGACTTTGATGTTCAAAATATTGCTTATACAGCTTGGCGTACTTTCCTCCTTGCGTGAGTAAAGATTTATGAGTACCCTCCTCAACTATTTGCCCATTATCCATCACTATTATTCTATCAGCACTTACGATAGTTGAAAGCCTGTGAGCTATTATTATAGAAGTTCGATCCGATAAAATCCCTTCTAGAGCCTCTTGAATAATTGCTTCAGTATAGGCATCAACGCTCGATGTAGCTTCATCAAGAATAAGAATCCGGGGATCAGTCAATATTGCTCGAGCAAAACTAATTAATTGTTTTTGTCCAGCAGAAAGCCCTTTTCCCCTTTCCCCTATTTGAGTTTGAAGTCCTTCTGGTAAATATTCAATAAGTTCTTCTAGGTGAACTATTTTAATAACTCTCGAGAGATCTTCTTCTGACGCGTCTTGTCTACCATACCTAATATTTTCCTCTATAGTGCCAGAAAATAGAAAAACATCTTGTTGAACCATTCCTAAATTTCTTCTGAACGATTCCAAAGTCATATCCTTAACATTTACTCTATCAATCTCAATCGAACCACCCTGAAATTCATAATATCGAGTCAAAAGAGAAACCAATGAAGTCTTCCCAGCACCCGTCTGTCCTACAATCGCGAGTTTTTCCCCTTTTTCTATGTGTAAATTTAATCCGTTAAATACCCATTCTCCTTCTCTATAACAGAAATCTAAATCTTTGATTTCAATATCCCCTTCCAACATCCCTACATCAGCAGCGTTTGGATTTTGTCTTACATTAGGCTCAGAATCAAGAATATCTAATATTCGCTCATAAGCGGCCATTCCAGCGCTGAGTTGTGGGAAAAATACGGAAAGAACCATAATAGGCTGGAAAAATTTTTGAAGGTAAAGGATAAACATAAATATAGTTCCAGGATTTGAAATTCCTTCGAATACGAGTTGACCACCATAAAAAATGACTAATATCAATGTAACTGACGCAATCGTGTCAAGAAGGGGTCTCCACATATGAGTTATTGATGTTATCCTAAAACTTGCTTTGAAATATCCTTTGTTTATCTCGTGAAATTGTCCGGAAACCGTAGTTTCTTGACCGTAGCTTTTACAAACATGTATGCCTTCAATTGATTCAACCATTGCAGCATTAACATCCCCAATAGCTTTTCTGTAAGCTCTACTAACAATTCTTACCAAACGCCTAAGGGAAATCACCAATATTAAGATGAAAGGGAGTGCTATTAAAGATATGAGGGCTAGTGTTAGGTTTAGCCATAAAAGCATTCCAAAGGTTAAAATACTTATCAATAAATTACCCAAAGTATCTGCTAATAGGAGGGTAATATTCCCAAATTCTAAAGCATCATTTGAAACTCTAGTGTTTAACCTACCACTTAAGTGTTTATCGAAAAAGCTCATATCCTGCTCTTGTAATTTATCAAAGATATCCATCCGGATGTTTTCTAAAAAGGAAGGAACAAATTTTCCAATCTCTCTCCGTCTCAAAAAAAACATAATCCATAGCAGAATCGAGAGTAATAAATAAATACCTCCCGTACTAAGAACAACCATAAGATTAATATTTGATTTTGAAAGTTCATTAACGGTCACACCAATTAATAGAGGATTTAATATCTCTGCGATTGACGATACGAAGATAAATAAAGAGATTAGGAGGATGCTTTTTCTAAAAGGAGAGACCCTTTTCACATATCTAATAAATAATTCACGATCAGAATATTCCCGTTTTTGTCCCTCGTTCATCATACCAGCATAGAGCCCCATAATAATACCTCATTAATTATTCTCATTTTTAAAATCTTTCAGAGACACGCGCTTCCCAAAAATTCGCCTATAATCTTCAGATATCTGATATAATTCATTGTGATTACCCTCTGCTACAATTTTTCCGTGTTTAAGTACTAAAATTTTATCAGAAGTTCGTATTGTGTAGAGACGATGAGTAATGATCAAAGTAGTTCTATTTTTTATAATGTTATCCATTGCTCGGCCAATTTTCTCTTCCGTTTCACTATCAATCGCAGAGACCGAATCATCGAGAAGTAAAATTGCAGGATTTGTTAAAAAGGCTCGTGCAATCGCAATTCGTTGTTTCTCACCCCCTGAGAGGCGCGTACCTCTCTCACCTACAATTGTATTGTATTCTTCAGAAAATTTTTGGACAAAATCATCAACTTGAGCAAGTTTTGCGACGCTAATTATTTCATCTTGCGTTGCATTTTGTTGACCAAAGGCTATGTTCTCACGAATAGTTTGTGAGAATAAATAGATATCTTGTTCTACATAACCAATTTTTCTTCGTAATTCTTCAAGTTGATAATCCTGAATATTTTTTCCATCTATTAATATTGTTCCCTCTTGTGGCTCATAGAGTCGTAGAAGTAATTTCGCAATTGTTGTTTTGCCACATCCAGTGGGGCCAACGAGAGCAACTTTTTGATTTGGCTCAACTGTAAAGCTTAGATTTGTTAGGACTGGGGATCTGTTTCCTTCTCCATTTTGATAGGTGAAAGTAACATTTCTAAATTCTATTCTCCCATTAAATTCATTCGGCCAATTCTCGGTATG
>JAEOTF010000019.1 GCA_016840025.1 Candidatus Hodarchaeota archaeon | reverse complement strand
TCAATCTTTTGTCCCACACTGAACGCCGTCACCTTCATTCACCGAGAATTGCTGTTGCCATCACTTTGGGATTGACACACAATCATCATTTTAATATTATCTGTGACAAAATATAGCGATATTTTCAATTACCTATAACTTTTTGTGCAATGGTTTGATGTGAAACCTACAATTGATAAAGGTAGCTACTTACATTCCATAGAGCAAAAGTATATATTTATAGGCCAACAGAAACAGATGATCTTGGACTGGCTAGATCATACATGTATTCGAGATCCGTTGTTTTACTCAGGGACAGTTTCTAGTATCTATTATGATTCTCCTAGAATGAATCTTTATATGGAGAAGAGAAATAGTGACTTCCTTAAAACGAAGGTCCGATTGCGTTGGTATGAAAAGATCGAAGAGTTCGAATCGAATTTTGGAATAAAATGCTATTTGGAAGTAAAAAATAAAATCGGCGCTACACGAGAAAAGAAGCGTATAGAAGTTTTAGTTTCTTCGAAAAAACTATCACATCACCCATTTTCGGAAAAGGATATATTAAATATGCCTTCAAAAGTTTTAGAGTTGGGGGAATTGCCTCGTGGAATTTTAGTGCCTATGTTGCTCATTAAATATGACCGCTTTCGATTTATTGATCTTCAAAGCAACTCCAGAGTGTCTGTGGACATTAACATTCAATGTGCTCGTGCAAACAATAAGTATTTAGCTGCTCTGTTACCTGTAAATCTCGGCATGGGTGTTTTGGAGGTCAAGGGGAACCACAGACAATTACCAAATTCGTTTAGAGAAATCGGAACATACTTAACCAAAGAGTCGTTCTCAAAATATGCTCAGTGTTTCGAACGATTAATGCTACCATTAGAAAGGTCCGCATAACTATGGAGAATTTTAATGACATTCTCTCTAAAATAGGTAGGTTGGTTCGCGATCCCAGTATTCAGATTGACGTTACAGGCTTTATTTTTGCATTGATCGTGTCAGCGGCTGTTGGCGCAATCGTAGCGGCTCTTTATCACATATTTTATGAAAACCGTGCTACAGGTTCGCAAATTCACCGCTGCTTTCTTTTAATCAGTCCTTCTATAACTGCACTATTTATAGCCATCCAGTTTTCCCTACCACTTTCCTTAGGTTTACTTGGTGCATTATCAATTATCAGATTCAGAACCCCAATAAAGGAGCCAGAGGAGGTCGGATTTATAATGCTGGTTATTGCAGGATCAGTTGTATGTGCCACTTTCCAATTTCTTTTGCTCATTGTTCTTCTATTATTAGCCTTGGTCCTTCTTCTTTTAAGAAAACACCTTCCTCGTCTTTCCCGATCAAAAAGAAAAGATGGTATACTACTTATTTCCTTAGATGCTTCTACCCCTAATGAAGACAAAGATAAGATTCTAAAGTTTTTAAATGACAAACTGTCAGGGGGGAATATTGAAAGTGTGTCACTTGCTGAAAATCATACAAGCATTCATTATAGCTTTACAGGTCTGAATTCAAATAATCTAGGTGGTATTCACGAACAGTTAAACGCTATAGCTCCAATTAGAAAACTAAATATATTCTTTAATCGCCAAGGAGCTCTTTTATAGATAGATTTTTGTTTTACTACAAAGCTTTTATTAAACATAATCTCATGAAATTGATCGCCATACTCGTTTCACTTTTTAGTTTTCTGTTACTTATTAATGGCGTTTATAATCAAATTCCTTTTCAAGTCAATATACATTCTCAGCTTTGGGGTCTAAATCAGCTGCACTTTTCCGAATTTAAAAGGAAATTAAAAGCGCGTATAGCGCCAAGTATTGATAAAAGAATTTTACTTACGAAGCAAGCCCCTTTTTCGCCCGCGCCCTCTCCCAGCATTAACGGAGGATTCTATGATCACCCCGTAAAAGTGATATTGTCTTGTGGTAAGAATGAAGATAGTATATATTATTCTCTGGATGGCAGCATTCCGACAAAACGGAGTCTTCGTCATAAAAGACCAATTCACATCGCCAAAACGGTTACGCTTCGTTTTCGGTCTTTCCAAAAAGGATATTTTCCTAGCGAAACGGTTACGCACACCTATTTTATAAACGATGAATTTAAGATTCCAGTAGTGTCTTTAGTTTCTGATCCAGTTAACTTGTGGAACAAATATTCAGGAATCTATGAGAACCCTAACAAGCGTGGAAGAAAGTGGGAAAGGCATGCACATCTTGAATATTTTAAAGACAAATATAGAAACCCGGTTAGACTCCCTGCAACGGTTAGAATTCATGGAGGATGGTCACGATCAAAACCAAAGAAGTCCTTCCGTATAAGTTATTCCCTTTCAGCCATAAATAATTCTGATACCAAAAATAGTATTTTTACACAAGAAAGCCATGCGTCTGAGCGCACGATTATCTTGCGCGCAGGCGGTAGTAATGTCAAGTATAGATTGAGAGACGAACTTTTTCAATCGCTATACTCGGAGATAGGTGGGCTCAGTTCACTATTCGAACCTATCATGTTATTTGTTAATGGTAAGATTTGGGGGATTTATAATATTCGTGAGCGCATAAATGAAGAATTCTTAATAAAGAGATTCGGAAATGGCGAGTATGAACTTGTAAGTGCTCGTTATCTTCTTGGAAGCAAAGAAGATCGCAAAAGAAGTATAAGGCTTTTGGAGAGCAGCAATCTTTCAACTCAGGCAGAATTTGACAGAATTAAAGAAGTTATTGATATAAAAAATACTACTGATTATTGGTTGCTAAATATTTATGCAGGCAATATGGATTGGCCCCATGCTAATTTGTTCATGTACAGAAAACAGCATCAGGAGGATAAAAGATGGCGGTGGATTAGCTGGGATGCAGATTGTTCATTTGACTTGAACGGACAAGGCCTTAACCATAACACACTTGCGTGGGCGATTAGAAACAAATTGAGACATGATTTGAGATACAATAACGAAATGGGTCTGAAAGATCATGAAGAAATGGTTAAGGCTACACGAATAATAAGAAACCTCTTGAAGAACGATTTTTACAAAGAATACTTCATTTTACGCTTTTGTGATATGCTAAATTGTTACCTCGCACCTAAAAGGGTTGCTGATAAGTTATATCAAATCATACAATTAAGCGCCAATGACCTCCCGCATGATTGGAAGCGGTGGAATATTTCAGAAAAAGAATACTGGAGAAACGTGGATGAAATCTATGACTTTATATATAGGCGACCAGAAATAATAACGAGATTTTTTCAAAAAGAGTTTAAATTGGGAAAGATCTTTACTATTGAAATTGAGAACGACTCACCAGAAAGTGGTAAAATACAAATTAACACTGTTCAAGCTGACAGTAAGAAATGGGCAGGAAAATATTTTGAAGGTTTGACAATATCTTTGCTTGCAAAACCAACTCATGGCTATAAATTTGTAGGTTGGAATAATGACGCAAACTTAAGAAATTCTCCTAAATTGTCTTTTAAATTAGATCGAGATTATATAATTGGGGCTAAATTTGAACGAATTTTTTCAGAATAGATCGCCGCTCAATTAAAATCCCGCCGTTTCTGAATTCATGTCTCAAAAGTTGGATTGAATTACACTACATGGTATGAGGGGGCTGGGTTAACGGAGGGAGCCCATAGGGCGACCGGAGTTAACCCAGCCTCAGCCAACGCGAAAG
>JAEOTF010000098.1 GCA_016840025.1 Candidatus Hodarchaeota archaeon | reverse complement strand
TGGTCACCTTTCTTAAACAGCTTTACATCTTTGCCTACTGCTTCAATTTCGCCGGCTAACTCCTGTCCTAGTATAGTTATTCGCTTTGGTTTTCTGAGACCAGTGTATATTCGCAAGGGGAGTCGCAACAAGATAGGGAATTTGAGACTTCGTATCTCACAGTCCCCTGCTGTTACTGTTGTTGCATATACTTTTACCAGGACTTCATTGTCCTTGGGAGTAGGTTTTGCGACCTCTGTGAGCTGGAGACCATCTGGAGGTCCGTATTTTGTCCATACAATCGCTTTCATAAGTATTTCTCCATGGGTTGTTTTATTTCGATCGATCGGATTGGTTTCATCTAAATATGGTCTGAAGTTATTACTACATTTCCCTGTTTGTGCCTTTTATCAACATAACTAGATAATAATACTTTCAAAAAAGAAGGAATAAATTATTTTGAGGAATATCTGGTTGAAATTTAATCAAATTAAGGGATTTAGATAGATTTAAAATATCTTAACATGCCTTCAGAAATATTATGAATAAACGTGGGTGGTTGCATTACTTTATTAGTTTTGGCCTAGTATATCTCCTTCTTTTTTTCTCGGTTTCTACTCAGCCTATTCCTGTAGTTGAGGGCATTTGTCATGTTGCTGTTGTGGATGTTTCTTTTAATTTTGTAAATACCAATGAAGTTCGATTTGAGGTAATCCTAAGTTATTGGAATGCCCGTCCTGTTACCCAACGAATCATTTATGATAAATATATTGATGAAATGGGTTTAGTTAAGTGTTCGATAAATCTAGATAATAAAAGCATTGGTGTAGAAGAACCTCCCACCACTTGGACTATGACGGGTCCTTCTTATACTACAAAAGAATTTGCAAGTGGACTTACAAATTTAACTGGATATTGCAGAGTTTATCTCATTAATTATTCTCCTACTAATTCTACTCTTCCCGCAGGGCAGTATTCCTTTACTCCTAGAGAAGGCTATTTTACTACTAGACAAGGTGAAGAGTATGAAATCTTACCTAGTGGTTCGCAGTCTATCACGCGTCATTCTTATACACTCATCGTTAACGCTTCAGGGATGTTTCCAATAGCTGAGCCGCTCCCTGAGGACTGGGGAAGTATTCTTGCTGTTGATCCATACAATGTATCTTCTTCTTCTTCGTACACAACAGATTATCTAACCACTCCGAGCACGCCCTATCATCCAACTAGTGATACTGCTCTATCTATTCCTTTATGGATACAGTATCCAATTATATGGAGTGCTGCTATTATTACAGGCGCATTTTTAGCTTGGGGATTCAAAACATGGTCTAACCGTCCCCGTTAACGAAGATTCTTACTATATGATGAAATGAATGCTATTTTAAAACGAGGCACATCTTATTTTCCAACGTATCTTAACGATAATAAGTGTTAAGTAAGTGTTAACTATTTTAAGGAACAAGTAAACTTTCAATTATAGAATACCTTAGTATTTTTCGTCTACAATAATTTTAATACCACTAATCGACTAACAGATCTTCTTCCTCCCTTTTTATTGTTCTTTATCCATTTTAAGTAATTATATTGATGTCTACATATTTCTCTATATAAGCCATTGATGTCTTTATTGTACACTGAGAACACAAAAGTACACAAAGATTCTGAAATGTACACCAATTTACTCCGAAATCAAAAAGAAACCTTTAAAAGACTAAAAAAAGCCCGCCCCCTTGGACATAAACTGGATAGATGAATAATGCCTGTAACTATGATCTACAACGAAAAAACAAACACCAATAAAACCTCCCAACCTGCAAAAAAACCTTACAACGAAGCTAATGAATACTTCTTTCAAGCTCGTAAAGGACATCGATTAGCTTAAGGTCGTTCTTTCAGGTCATTTCTTCCTGTGATTCCTATTCTTATCACGGGTCATGTTACCAAGAGTTTTTTTCCTAGATAAAAGCCTTAAGACTCTCTAACATAGAAAGTTCACTGATCTTTTTCTAGTTTTATTGTATGTGCTATAATTTCCTCCTTTACAACATAGCAAATCTTTTTGTGCTTAAACAAGTCTCAAGATCTTTCCTCCTATCTTGGAGAATAAATTATAAGCTAAAATAATTTTTATCTGATAATGAAATTATGCAATAATCAGTCTTCTTCGTTGATGTTTGTTTCATATCTTGAATCAAATCGGTGAAAATCATGCCAATTGTCATCATTTCGGATCATGAACATGCTTATCAGCCACGACGAATTATAGATGGCATTAAAAAAACTGTGCGGACGGAAGGAGTTGAAAAAAAAATAATGGGACGTAAAATTCAAGGAAATAATTATTTCGACGTTGTTCTTCTTCCAAATTCAGTATATGATGAAATTATTAAATCTGCACGCTATAGATCAATTAATATTGAACCAATCACCTTAATTGCCCTTGAGAAACTCAATTACCTCGCTTATCAACAACTTGTCACCATGCTCAAGAATGGTGAAAGTGAGATTATTTTTTCCCTTTATTCTCATCCAATCGCGCCTCTTATGATGCGTCATAGTGAGTTTGACTTACGAGTGAACTTTTTATGGTCTTTTGGATCATTAGCTGTTAAATTTGGTAATTATTTCCAAAAAAGTGAAACTGATACATGTTTTTGGGGAGTTTGGCTCTCTGAAACAGCAGTAGATGGACCCACTTTGCATATTCTTCAAGAAACTGCTTTAAAAGTATTTAATCGTGTTTCGACAAACTGTAAGAAAGAAATGCACTTATTCATTATTTTAGATGAGTTTCAAACTAAGAATGCCCAAGGAACAGGCATATACCAGTTAGAAGGGATGGAAAAGCCAATTTTTTTAATACTTCGTGATAATCTATTTAGTAATGTTATTTCTTTTGGTCGTACAGCTGCTGATTTTGTAGATGCACTTCGAGTAGCTGTGTCCCGTGGTTCACATAACATCTTTGTTGCAGCTGATGCTGAAAACTGGGGAGGAAACTATGATGCCTTCAAACCTCAAGAGTTTCAAAAATTTGAAGAAATCTTGGATACTAGGGGCGTTTTCTATGACGGTTCCCAAACTGCTGTTAGACGACTTCCTGTACCAGTTGGTTTGCGTGAGGCACATGGATGGAATCAGCTTGCGAATTTACCCTCGGTAAAATTACGCGAAAACTCTTCTTGGTCAGATTTTACCGATGGGAGTTTTTTTCAAAATGACTGGGGCGATTTTATAGGTCGAAAGACTGAGAATCTCGCTCGTTGGTCAGGAATAGTCAAGGCACATAGAGATGAAGTTTATTGGATCGTTTATAGCGAAACTCTGTCTGATAACGTAAAATATACTCGTCTTATATCCTCACATTGGAAAGTTGCCTTTAATCAGCTACGATATACTGTTTCTAACGTAACACGTAACACATTATTTGATATATTGCGAAATATCGGTATTCCTGATGATAATGTTGAATCTGTAGCTTTAACAATTCTGCAAGACTATTGGCAGGTCCTCCTAACTGATGTAGATGAAGAGTCCTTGGTTGGTACTTCCCTTGACGTTATGAATATCCCTGTTTCCTCAAAGCAACTACCACTCCTTTGTAAGGCTCTTCGCGCCTATCAATACGCTAGTCAAGATGCTATGATCTCTTGCCCAACATTTTGGAGTGAATTTAATAATGAGCTTACTTGGACAGCTCTAGCTTTATCTGCTGCTGGTCTAATCTTATGCGCTGAGCTTTATCAAGAATTTAATCCAGAAAAGACAAAGGAACTCGCGGTGCTCTATCGGGAATTATTTATAGAATTCGGTCATTCAAAACTAACCCGAGAATTTCTCAAGGTTGATACTCCCCTTGATGTTCTTATAGGCAGTTTAATTCTTGCAGCGCGCAAAGTAGGTTTTGATTTGGACTCTTTTATGACATCACTTGCGTTTGAACGTTGGAAAGAGGCTGATTTCATAAAAATGGCTGGGGGTGTAGCGACGACTCTCTTTCAGGCCGCTGTCCAGATGAAAGGAGCCCCTATCAAACCTTCTGATATTAATCCCAATTTGCTCATTTTCTTCCTAGCACAAGATAAGACCCTAAGAAAGAAGTTTCATGAGAAAGCTGTAGAATATGAAATCCGTAAGAGCTTAGATTTAGACAATCCCGATGGTAATATCGTCCAAAAAGTTGGTAAATTACATCAACACTATTTTCCAGGCCAGTTCTTTTGATTAGGACGGTATGATGCTTAGATATGGAAATATAACTTTAATAAAGAATTAAACTGAAAATAGCTTATTCTGTAGGATTTTTCCACCAATCAGCTTGAATATCAGGAAATAGGGAATCATCAGCTTCTAGTTGGGATAAGAAATTCCATTCTTCCTTTGAAAGCTGCTCGCCTCTATGAACCCTCTTTGCCATCTCATATAATCTATTAAACTGTTCAAAATGGACAGCAATTCTAGCTTCTGCATAATCTCGAGCAGACCAAGTACTGATTAAAAATTGCCAATCACTGGATTCTAATAAGAGTAATTCTCTTGCTGCTTGTTTAGTTATTCTCTGAAAATCCTCTCTAGTGCTTGGACTTAAGTTTACTATTTCATTGAACTTATCTTCACATTCATAGATCCTATCCCATGTCCAAGTAGTCCATTCGTTGAACCAAATCCAATGGAAATTGCCTTTTCCCCAAGAACCTTCAGGTAAAGATACCCCCTGCGTTGGTGGGTACATTTCAAGATAATGTCCGCATGTTGTAAGTTCGATATCGGGATCTGCATCTATCCATCGCATTACTTGCTCTAAAAAGAGGGGTCCTTCCCACCACCAATGTCCGTACAACTCTGCATCATATGGAGCTACTAGAATAGGATTTTTTGTCCCCATTTGGCTTTGTTTGTCCAGAATTGTTCTAGCAGTTTCTTTGAAGTGGCTGGCATTATCATGGATCCTGCTAGGGATATCATCGGGATAGTATTCCATTTTCTGTCCTAGGTCTACTTTCATCCCTGTTACTTTCCAGTAACGCATACCTGAAGGCCAGTGCTTTTTATGAAAATCAAGATAATTTCCATCACCTGGATAACCATGTTCTCCACTCCAAACTAGAATCCCTGTTTTAGGATCGCGGGTAAAGAAAGCTACTTTTGATTTTCCTACTTTGTAAGGCAAATAAGGTGTTTTATCACCATCTTCCGATTTTTTTGCGATTTGTTCTTTAAATTTATCCCATAACATCTGGAGACCTGCAAATCTATCCAGATATACGCCAATTGCTTCCCCACCGATTAATAATGGCGTATCCACGATGAAATAACGGATATTGTTTTTTTCAAGGAAATACTCTACTCCTTTACGTTCAAATTCCCTTTTTTGATCTCCTGTTGGTCTACTCCACTTATACTCGGGTCGATATGCACATTCTGGAAGCCAGATCCCTCGTGGGTGTTGACCAAAATGTCGTTTATAACTTTCCACACCAGTTCTTATCTGAGCTCCGACTGCTTCTTCTGTTCCTAACAAAGGGAGATAACCATGGGTAGCTGCACAAGTGATGATTTCGATATCTCCAGCATCTTGTAATTCTCTGAAAGCTTTTACAATATCTTTATTGTATTTTTCTTCATATGCTTCTTTAATTTCAGTATGCCACTTTTCCCACATGGCCGCTAAGTTGGTTAAGTTTTCTTTTCCTTGATTCACAAAATCTTCTTTATCAGTTACTGCTGCTGCTATCCTTCCCTCAAGATAAGATATTAGCTCCTCTTTAAATCCCGCATTACTAAGTTGTTCAATTAACACTGGTGTAATACCCAGAGTTAACCTTGGTTTGATACCCTCTTGTTTCAAACGATTTAAAACCTCGAGAAGAGGTATATATGTTTCAATAGCAGCTTCATTAAGCCAACTTTGGCCATGTGGCCAAGTCCCATGAGCAATAACCCATGGAAGATGCGAATGTAAAACAAAACTGAAGTATTTCAAAGAACAACACCAATTAATTTTTATAATTTCAAAATGGAATAATACATATGATTTGGTTATTATTTCCCTTAAAATAGTAGTACTAGTTGTCTTTATTTTAAGAGTAATGACTAACTTTAGATTATTATTTAAAGATAAAACTCGAAGCAATCATTTTTTCTATCCAATGAAAGCATAAAAAAACTCAATAAATACCTCTTACTGTTCGATTCGGACTATTCAGGATTCAGGAGACCATTCAATGTCATGATTTAATTTTAAAGGTCAAATTTATTCTATTGTGGAGAAGTAAAATATGTCAGAAATTTTCCATAAAAAAGATCGTTTTTTATCTTCAGTTAATCTTTCTGAAGGGAATTGGGGCATCTTCTATGACCTATGTAATGTTCCTGTAGAACGTTGGGACAGTTTTAGGACTACTATTGATAGATATGGCACTAAGATCGGACATTCTTCCCAAATCGCTCCTATGAGAGCGATTCGACCAATTGAAATTAGAAATCAGAGTTGGATAGGATCTTCACTTCATGAAGATATTACGAAAGGCACAGGAATATTTTGCCGTTTAATCAGAGGGGAATTACACGCAATTGTCTTAGTGAAAGATAAGAAGATAGTGAAGGATCCTGATTCTGTGATTCCAATGAAAGAAGATCTCCGGGAGTATTCAGCCGTTACAATCATTAATCTCTATACCCCTATGGGACGACATTTGTTTATAGAAAATGAATCTCCCTTAAATGGCATCTCACTTGGCTATCCACTTATCCATCTGACAAGCAAACATTATTCACGACTTGAAGATGTACCAACTGAAGAATTGTCTTTGTTACTTCAAAACATCGTTGTATCGCATAAATTAATCGAACAACATCACAAAATAAATAATATGTCTCCTATGCCTATGTTTCATTTTTTTAATATAGGTGCACAAGCCGGTGCTTCAATCTCCCATTTGCATTCGCAATCTTTCTTTTATACAAACAAAAAAGGTCACGGCTGGAAAGTACAGGGTTTTTTAGTAGCTTTCGAGGATCATAAGTTATTCTCGAAAAATGCATTATACTGTTTGGGATGTGAATACAAGAAATATCCAAAAACCGACTTGTTTGGACAAAAGCTCCAGATTGAACAACGATTGATTTGGAAAAATGAACATTGGCTACTTTTAGCCGAATATGCCCCAGAACGTGATGGACATCTCCGAATCCTCCCGCTTCGGCATATCTCAAGACTTAGTGATTGTTCTGATAAAGAGATTGAATCACTTGCCATTATCCTGAAGATAGCAAATTGGGGCTTAAGTGCGTTCATCAAGAAGTGGGGAGAACGTTATAAAATCCTACAAGATCGGAATATTCTGTTTCGTCAGCAACATATAGGATACACATCCAACCTTCACATGTTGATCGATATTATACCAATTCAACATGTCGGAGGTGCAGAGGTGTACGATGACCATCGTGTATGCAATATCTATCCAGAAAAAACCACACAATTTATTCGGGAAGCACTCCATCAATATGGTATTACTGCATTGGATTTATGAGAAATCAATTCTTGTGTTTGTGGGTAGTTGACTTTTAATAATGAAGAGACTGACCATAATAAGTATCTAAGAGTTAATTTTCAACACTCTTTTAGGATTTACACACAGTACACTTGCTACTAATGGTAGTTCTAAGCTTTTTTTAACAAAATCAGAAATTATATTTTCAAACAAATCTTTTTCCAGTTGTTCTCCTTTAATTCCCGGACAATCCCAGTTTTTTATGGCTTTATCCTCATTTTTCATTCTTATATGGCTTTCTCGATAGATTAATATCTGATCTTGATGAATGATCGGGAAAAAGGGATAAATCCGACAACGTAATGGTCGGTATTGATGAATACTACAATTATACGCATTATCTTCACTGAAAAAAATACATCTAGGATCCTCATCTTTTTGAGAAATATTCCATTTACCTTCTTCATCTTGTATTAGTACTTGAATGATTTCTTCTGGTAAATCATCTAACTCCGAAGGAAAATAATAAGTTGAAGCACAACATTCTTTGCAGTTCGCACTACATTGAAAATTTGATTCAGTCATCCACTTGACTTGCTTATTCAATGAATTTTGCACACTTTCAATATTATCTAGAAGTCTATCTAGCTCCATTATCAATATTAATAATGAATCAGGTAGCTTTTCAGAAAGTAATTCTATAGATTTAACTTGATGGAGAGATAAAGAACAAGTTCCCTTTATTATATCTCTTAAAAACTGGCTCACGGAGTTTACAGTGGTTTCTTTATCTTTGTCTTTGATAATAGCTTCATCAACACTATAAATTTCAATAGTTGTGGTCATTTATTGTCCCAAAAGCTCAAGTCGAACTATTACGCATCGAATTAAAGTTGGACAAATTAACTGCGAGTACGCTCATTAGCTTCTTTAAATAATTGATCGATTTTCTCAAGTTGTTGTGTGACTTGCTCTTGTGCATGTTGTATTACTTCACTAAGCCTATCCCATGGATTCTTCTCTGTTATTGATGGTGTTTTGGATTCAAAAAGAGGAAACCCCTTAAGTAATTCAGAAGCACTCAAAAGGTCTTCTCTTAAAGCAGCTCCTGTAACAGATTCTTCTATAGATTCCCGTGTTAGTGTTGCATCTCCCACCTCTCCAACAGCAACTGTGGTTGGTAATTCCATTCCTGCTTCTCTAATAATTTCTTCTAATCTTGATTCAAATTCCTCAAATAGTTCCAGATCTTGCAATTGCTTATTTAATTCATCCGCATATAAATTGAGGAATTCTTTCCCCAATTTCTGTGCGACGGGAACAACAATACCCGATTCTTCGGTATCGCAAATGATCACTACAAGTACAGGACTCACATACCTCATGTGTAATGCGAGATCTCCTAAGATGAGATGTCGGAGGTTTCGGCCCGTCACTTCTCTCATAAGATCGGCTATACCTGTAAGCAATCCTGAAAATATGGTATCGGGAAATCTAAGACCGCTATATGATCGGGAAAGGACGCAAGTCCCGCTATTACCGTCTATAAACCAGATATGATGAAATAATGGCTTGTCTTTTCTTTCCAATTTTCTCTCTAATGGTGTTTGTAGAATGGCTTCTTTGATATCGGCTGCTCGGACGGTCTTCCGATTATTTTTGTGGGCAGTTTCAATTGCATTGATCGCAATCTCTTTTGCTATGGCAGAAAGTTCTTCTTGTAGTTCTACTGATGCTGCTTTTGCTACTCTCTTGCCACCAGCTTCTTTAAGTATCATTTTAGCAAAGGATGTTCCTAACGAATGAGTAGACGATTCTTTTTTTGAAACCAAAGAGGATTACACCTATTTCTGATTTTTATTAATGTTTCTTGTCTCTTCGTCATAATTCTGAGTTCTTTATAGATAAAGGTTACTAAAATTGTATTCATCTGTCTCAGATGTAGTCATTTGATGATATTTATTGTACCATTCGGCACAAGCTTGACGCAGCGTGGATGTAACCCAATTTCCTCTATCCCCTCCGCGAATGCCTTGGGGAATACTTTCCGTAATATGTTATACGCGGAATTCACATCCGCATTAATGAGGGTGCCATTCTTAGAGCGGAAAAGCCCCCGATGAAGGCGTTTTCCCGCATATTTCTTGTGTTTCTGGATAGGTTCATTGTCGAGGAAACTACACTTGCTGGTATAATGTTCTTCTTCAATAATAACGCAAATGCCGTGTGCTTCCGCCTTGTACTGAAGCATTTGAAGCAATTTGAGAAAAGGGAGATTGACAAAATTTTGGTTATTCACTTTCCCAATATTGACTTCTTGTTTCCACTGCGGATTATAGCCGATGATAATGGTATCCACCCGAAAATGGACACAGTAGTTAATAATGGCACGAGTGATCTTATGAAAGATATCTTTAATCTGTTTGTTCCGTTGAAATTCGATTTTTTTCTTGCGTTCGTTATATTCTAATTTACTCTTGTCAAACACACTTTGCAGGTGGCTACGGATCTTGTTATACCATTGATTATAGGATTTCGCTAATCCGCCCTTAATAGCTACAGGTTGTTCCCCAAAGTTATTTACGATGGTTACGAGATTATTGACGCCTAAATCCAGGCTAACGATCCGTTCATGGTGCTCTTCTCGCACAGGGACTTCGATTTCATACATGACTTCCAGGAGGTATAAATCTCCGCGAGGATGAATTCGAGCCCCTCTCAAGACTGTATCTTGCGAGAACCGCGTTTTCTTTTGTAAAATCTTCTTCGGTAAATGTATTACCCCGCCTTTTAGACGAAGCTGTTGATTGGTGAAAAAAAGACTAAATTCGGTCTGTTTTTTCCGATATTTCGGCAATTTTGGTTCGCCTTTGAACTTCTCAGGGTGGAGTTTATAGACTTTGGTTGCATTAAAGTACGCTTTGAAGTTTTGATCCACTTGGCGCATAATCTGCTGTCCTGTCTGTGCGGGGAGGGCTTTATAATGCGGAGACTCATTCAAAAGATGATACACTTTGTTAAACCGCAACCATTTTTTTGTCTTAAAGAAATGTTGGCGAACTGCGAATGTGGCTTGGTTATAGAGGGCATTACTGTGATAACAGAGTTTACTGAGAAGTGCAAACGGTTTTAACCAGATCTGTTCCGTCCGTGTCACTTTCTTCCATGTAGTGGGAGGGGAAATTACTTTCATTACCGGAACAGTCTGAGAAGCCATATTATACCCAAAGGATGTCTTGATTTATAAAGTTCTAGTAGACTTCCTTGAAAGTGATCTTTTGACACAGCGACACAGCGGAGAAAAATTTAGCGACTTCAAAGTAACTGGTATTTTAAGTTTATAAAATATTCAAATGACTGCTTGGTACATTTGATATAGGCAAATGACTACATCTGGGACAGATGACTACATTTTTTGTATAATACTTTCCTTTTTTATTTCACTGAATGTTAAGCTATTCTCTCAAATCGAATATAATCTAATGAAATATGGTTTCATCATCTTTTTGACTACGCTCTTAACTCCTTTAAAAAAATAAAATAAAAAGGATTTCTTCCTAAGGTGTAAACGTCGTTGATTCTTCGGGTACGTCAATATTGACAGGTATTTCAATCCCGAGAAGTTTAGGAGATGCGGAACCTGTTATTGTAACAGTGATTGAAGTACCAACATCAAGTAAGTCTGACCATGAAATCTCAAGTGGAATAGTTACATTCAGAAATTTAGATTCACCAAAATTGACTACAATTGTAGGAACTGTTATTTCATCAGTAGATTGTGAAGAGGATAATATCAAATCTACCACTACACTTTTTGGTAGAAAACCTGCTTCGGGCAGGGCAATATCTACAGGTACATAGGCTTCAGAATAATCGCTATTAAATTTTGTAGCGCCTATCTGAACATCGAAATCCTCTGCTTTAACTGAATTTACTGTTAAAGCGAGGTCCGCTACTACCACAAGGATGGGGAGAAAAATTACAAGAAGAACTAAAATAATTAATTTCTTACCCATTGGATTATCTCCTAAAGGAAGTATTTTGAATTTAATTCGTAGGTTTAAGCTGCCAATCATTCATTATATATTAGCGTATTGAAATTATGACGAAAGCTCGATTTTTTAAAACAACGCTACAGAGGTTAAAAACTAGGCGTAATTATCAGTTGACATATTATGCATTCACAAATATATGAAGGTCAAATTTGGCGTCCTCCGAGTGAAGCTCACAGCTTAATTTTGCAAGTTTCCGTCGGTTGTAGTTGGAATGCTTGTTCTTTCTGTGTTTCTTACAAAAAAAAGGACTTTCGAATTAAATCTTTAGAACAAATCCGACAGGAAATTGCTATCGCTAAAAAGCACTATCCTAATCCAGATCGTATCTTCTTAGCAGATGGGGACGCTTTATCTATTAAATCCAAAGAGCTACTCGCTATTATTGATGTTATTCATACTTATTTTCCACAAGTCGACCGTATTGGTTTGTATGCTTATGCACGAAATGTACTTGAAAAAACTCCATCTGAATTAGAGCTTCTTCAGAATGCTGGCATTAAAATCGCCTATTTGGGCTTAGAGTCTGGAGATGATATAATCCTACAAAACATGCGAAAAGGCGTAACTAACAAAGATAATATTGAGGCTTGCCTTAAGCTAAAAAATGCGGGGATAACAATCTCTGTTATCGCTATTCTTGGATTGGGAGGAAAAGAAAGATGGCAGGAGAATGCAAGAAAGACCGCAGAGTCTGTTAATATAATTAATCCCGAATTCTTTGCCCCATTAACCCTAATGATACCAGAGGGAACACCCCTTCACAAACGACTCATACGGGGAGAGTTTGAACCTTTAACTCCCCTTGAAGCCCTTCAAGAGCTGAAACTTCTTATTTCAAACTTGGATCAGCTTACTCATTGTGTTTTTCGGACAAATCATGCGTCTAATTATGTTCCTATTGGAGGAGTTCTTTCTCGTGATCGAGTTTCTCTTGTAAAAAGGATTGAAGCAGCTATCGCTGCTGGAACTCTTAGACCAGAACTATTGAGAGGTCTATAATTTCCAGATTCATTCTGGATTCTCTCTATTTTTGCGTGATTTAAAAAATCAATTCCAAGATGCACAAGATAGTTGAAACTATTTATAATCGCTTGGAGATCTCCAATTCCGTTGTTTGTGGAATCCGTAAAACTACATGGGTAAATTTGATAAATGACGGCTGTTTTCCACCATTCCATTTTCTTCTAAATCTGTTAAATGATTCGTTAAGTTTAGAATTTTCTGATCCAGAAAAATAGATATTTTATGCTTAGGTTACATAATTATTGTTCTTTCGTTGAAATAATAAG
>JAEOTF010000097.1 GCA_016840025.1 Candidatus Hodarchaeota archaeon | reverse complement strand
GCAAAAACGGATAAACCTGTATCGTTTTACCTAATAAGAACATATGTTCGTCTTTTACGGAAATAACAATGAAATAGTTCTTTTAAATGTTACATTTTTAGATACGGTGCACAAGCGGATTACTATAGTATTACTAAAGGTGATTAGCATTGCCAAAAAAATGTGTATACATAATTATTTTTGGATTATTATTGACATTAGTCTTTTTAAATCCATTAAAGCAAGCAAAATCTTCAATTAGTCAAACAGATTATGTTCTTCTAGAAGACACATCTAGAGGTGTGTTTCTATTAGATGGATTTATAGGTGCTGACGAATACGGAATAGGTAATCCCAATACAACTGTAACAGTGCATAATAACACGAATTATGATGTTACTATAGATGTGAAAGTCTATGGATTTCACAACGGAACGTATGTGCACCTTGCATTTCAATATTCAGATCTTACGAAATCTAATGATTCATATCCTGATGGTGTGATGCTAATAATGGATATTGATGGAAGTAAATCAGACATCAAATCAATCACTTATTATGGTGATAGTGAATCATATGTTGCAAGAGATCAAAATCAAGATCCATCTCGTCGAGCACCACCAAGTAACGATGCCCAAAGTGATATCAATGGAACAGGAACGTATAGTAGTAATGAACATATCTTTGAAATGGTTTTTCCTTTAGATAGTAATGATTTAGGTGGAAATGATGCAGTATTAACAACTGGTGATTATTTTTCCTGTATGTTTGCTGTTGCAGATAATTATAATCAAGGTGCGGATTATACGACCCAATTTACATTAGCTTTTGATAATCCTCCCCCCCACCTCCTGAGTTAAATGCTAATAAACTTGATTCAGCACCAATCCTCGATGGGACGATCGATGTTGGAGAATATGATGTTAGTGAAGATAATGTAACTCTATCTGCATGCTGTGGATTAAATGTAGGAGATACAATCGAAGTAACAACATATACTGGATTTTATGATCATGATCTACATTTTGCATTTAGTTGGACAGATTCAAACACAACTGCATTAGCAGGAGAACAGGACGGGATTATGTTCCGGATTGATAAGCATGATATTAAGATAGCTACTACCAGTGATGGAACTAATTTTCAAGGATCTGATATGTATGATACTGGTTCGAATCCAGAACCAGATACGTCTCAAAATCTTGAAATGGCAGCAGCTTTTGATTCTGGTGTATATACTGTAGAAATGAAGTTTCCATTGAATAGTGGAGATACTAACGATACATTAATTACACCTAGTTCTGCCTATGATTTCACTTTAGCATTATTTGATAATAGTGCTGAAGGTCCCCAATATGGTTATGGATTTATTGAAGAATATCAATTAGTTCTAGAAGATACAACATTACCAGAACTTCCATTAAGAGTGGCATTTCTCAGTAGTTTAAGTTTCTTCGGAATAATTATCGTTTTTAATCAACGAAATAAAAAGAAATAAAGCAGTATTAGTTACAGACCTCCCTTCTTTTTTTTTAACTTATTTTTAATTTACTTACAATAGATGGTTAATGCCTGAATCTTTCTACCAATCCCATTTCCTTTGTGCGTCTTTAGCACTGGTATCTTTTTGCGTTTCTTCAAAAACTTCTCCAATTATCTCATTACGTAATTCTTCAATCACATCAAAAGAATTTTTCAGAATTTCGGAGGTTAATTCTTGTAACTTCACTTTAGCCACTGCAGTGACATTCCTTGAGAGTTTTTCTCCTAGTATCAGTTTTTTAAGAGTAGACATATCCTTTGTATAGATCTCATTGATTGTTTCAGTCACCTTTTCAGCTGTTGTTTTCTGAATCTCTTTAATTATGCCATCAAGCTTCTCTTTAACAATCAACTTCTCTAAACTTTGTAGAATTTCTTCTTCTATTTCATCCATTACTTCATCAAATATTGTTTTGGCAGTTCCGGTTAGTTCGCTCATTTTCAGTCACTCCAACTTTTTTTGTCTCATCATATTTAGAGAAATTATTGGTTTCCTAACAATTTCCCAAGTTCATAAACTTCATCTAATTTCTCTGGATATTTTGAAACATGTATATCTTCATCGTTGTTCTTGTCTAATGAATGGTAGATTATGGTATGCAGTGTTCCACCAAAATAATCAATTATTCGTTTGAAAAATGCAGCCGTTGATTCATAGTGGTAATGATAAGTCAGTATCACTACAAATTCTTTGCCTTGGAAATACTTTTTAGAGGCGATGGCTTCCATTCTATCCACTATCGTCTTCAATTGTGCCGTCATATATCCCCAATACATGGGGGTGGCAAAAACAACAATATCCGCATTAATAAATGCAGTATAAATCTCCTGCATATCATCTTCAATCTTACAGTAGTTTTTTAATTTTTTATTACATGCTAGACATCCTTGACATGGTCTAATATTCAGGTCATTTGCATAAAACTGTTGAATTTCATTATCGCCACTAGTTCTTAAACCGTTGATGAAATATTCAACTAATGTATCGGAACTACCATTTTTTCTAGGACTTCCATGGAGAGTTAGTGTTTTCATAAGTTTTCTTCCTCTCATTGTTTAAATTACTCAAAATTACTCATAGATTCTGTTTTCTGAAAATATCTAGAGTTAACACATTAATTTTCATGTGAGAGAGAGTAGACTGAAACTGAATTAGAGAAAGGACCTCTGAGTATAGGAGAAATAAATATTGCCAAAAAATAATCTATACTCTTTAAAAGAGAGTCATTTAAATTCCAGATCAAGGTGTTTCCCTAAGAAACAAAATGATTGATTAGAATAATTGACCTACAAATATTTTACTTCTATCTTTGTTTCGGGATGAGAAATCAATGGATACAGATTTAAACACAAAAAATACAAGAAACTATGAAGAAATCATTCAAAAGGTTACACTCTGGACCCAAACACGTGAGGATATTTATGGTGTTTTGGTTTTAGGCTCACGAGCCAGAAAAAAACGCCCTGCAGATGAATGGGCAGATTTAGATTTTTTGATTATAACAAAAACACCTAAATTCTATACATCTACATTGGAATGGATCAAAATTTTTGGTACACCACTATTGACCTTCGTTGAGACATTATTTGATGGGGATTTCATGGAAAGACGAGTGTTGTATGAAGGTATGCTGGATGTTGATTTTGGGATATATCCCTTAGAAAAGTTCATACAAATAATTAAAAACTTTCATGATGCACAAATGCGAATGATAAGATTTAATTCGTTCGGACGGGGTATTAGAATCTTAGTAGATAAGGAAGGAGGACTGGAAAAGCTACGTAAACTTATACCAACCATAAAGTATCCATCCGCACCTTTACCAACAGAAAAACAATACTTACATCTTGTCAATGATTTGCTCTATCATGCTGTATTTGCGGCAAAACACCTTCGTCGTGGTGAAGTTTGGCGCGCGAAAATGACTGCTGATAGCTACATACCTCGGAAATTCTTGCAAATGATCGAATGGCATGCCCAAGTAACTCAGGAAAAAGGATATGATACATGGTTTGCAGGCAAATATCTTGAAAAATGGGCAGATCCCCGAATTATTGCACAATTAAGTAACGTATTTTCCCATTATAAAAAAAAGGATATGATTAGATCATTACAAGCCTTTTTGGACCTATTTCACTGGGTGGCGATGGAAATTGCTGAAAAAATGGGATATAACTACCCTTTGGACATAGAAAAGGAAATTAAAACTTGGATCATACGTAGTTTTCAAAACTGTTGATTTTAGTGTTTTTGATACGAAGAAATGAATATCTTACTTTATCCCAAAAGTAAAAAGAACTCTAACTGTATTAAATAATTCATTATCTTGGTAATATTGATTATAATTCCTCTTTATTTCCTCTGTCAATTCTCCGAGACCAGATGGAGATATCTTCTCCAATGTTGCTCGTGAATAGATTGACCACAAATATTTCCATAATTCTTCCGCATTTTGGCAAACAAATCTTTTTTCTTCTATTTCATGATAGATATCTCTGAATCCTGCTTTGATTAATTTAGATTGCGTACCCTTGGTAGTGTCAAATTCACGACTACTTATTTTTTGCCCTGACTGTTTTTCTTCTTTCTTGGGAGATACATACTTTTGAAGTAAGGGCCATAACCATTCTAATTCGTCGTGTAGCTTCTTGGCGAAAGTAGAAATTCCTATTTTTCCCCCAAGTTTTAACACTCGGAACGCTTCTTTAAGAGCAATATTGTATTGAGGGAAGAAAAATATGCTTAATCCGCACAATGCAAAGTCAAATGAATTGTTTTCAAATGTCAAGTTTTCAGCATCCATTTGAACTACCTTTGCGTTTGAAATACCCTGGTTTTTTATTTCATTTTCAGTTTTTTGAACCATTCCTTCCGATATATCAATCCCTACAACAGATCCTTCTGAGCCAACCTTTTTTATAGCTGGAAAAAGGGAAGCTCCCCTACCAGTTGCAATATCAAGCACTTTAGCCTTCTCTGATATTCCGGTGAGTTCAACTAAACGTTTACCGAAGTGGGAGAAATATCTAAAGCCAACCTGATCATAGATGGATGCCATTCTCGTAAATACTCCAGAAATATGATTTTTATGTCCTTTACTATTCATTCACCAAACTCCATCATGAAAATTAAGTAGATTAAGTGTAGAAAATAGAATATAGAAAAAAATTCCAAATAAATTTCTTTTAGAAAGTCTAAGCTGTTTTTCTTTTCTTAGACATTAGATATCCTAACGTAATTACTAGGATCAGAACGGTGAAACCAGGAATCATGGCTGATTCCGTTTCTTCCTGACTAGTGATGGTTGGTTCCGTGGTTTCGGTGCTGTGACTAATTTCTCCAGTTGTAGTTGAGATACTAGTAGATGTAGTACTTGTAGTGGAGATAGATCCCTGTAAAGTATCTTTAATACCAACAACTACAAAATCTTCAACACCATTATTTGTCATATTAATGGCATTAGTAGTGGTAAGAAATCCATCCTCTCCATAACCAATCATCCATAACAATTTTTCACTTGGATTATAAGCTAGAGCTCTCCCTTTATCGTTTGATGGGCTGCCTAGATAGGTAGAATAATAGAGATTTTGCCCGGAAGAAGACATTTTTAGAAGAAAAGCGTCTAAACCACCGTTATATACTGAGTCAATTGGTTTGAAAGAGGTCGGAAAATCATTGGAAGAGGTAGAACCAGTTATCCAAATATCAGAGCCAGCACCAATTATGATATCCTCAGCAAAATCATCACTAGAGCCTCCAATATAAGTTGAATATGCTAATGAACCAATAGAGGGATTAAAAGAACATAAAAATAAATCAGAATAACCTGAATTAGTAGAATTATACGCAGTAGTAGTTATAGGAAAGTTTGGTGATTTAGTATCCCCAACAACATAAACATGACCATCATCTGTAAGAGTTATTCCTTTACATTGATCATCCGATGAACCACCGAGATAAGATGAGTACACAAGTGGATTTGGTAGAGAAAAGTCAAAACAACTAACAAAAACATCAGTTAAACCATTATGAGTGGTGTCAGTGGCATTGGCATAAGTTATAGGAAAATTAGAAGCAGATTCCGTATCACCAGCAATCCAAATTTTTCCTGAATCATCAATTACTAAATCATTTATTACATCTTGGTTTGATCCACCAAAGAAAGTGGAATAAAGTAATTGACTTCCATCAGAGGATAATTTGAATATCAAACCATCACGATCTATACCTGTCTTTTCTCCATCAAACGCATCATCAGTGGTGGGGAATTCAGAAGAACCAGTACTTCCAACAATCCAAAGATTATTCTCATCATCAACAGCACAGGCTCTAAGTTCTATATTAGCATAATTCGGATAAGGGCCATTAACGATATAGGTAGAGTAGATAAGCGTAGATGTAAATCCAGATAATTTACAAATGAATCCGTCATTAAAATTCTCAATGGGATCAACTCCGGCATAGGTTTTATTGATCGCATTAGCTGTAACGGGAAAATTTGTTGATGAAGTTGCTCCTACAACCCATATATTTCCATAAGCATCAAGACATATGTCATTAGTAAAATCGTGTGCATTACCACCTATAAAAGTTGAAAAACCGATTTTATCTGCGGTTCCGGTAATTTTTGTCAAAACAATATCACGATAACCATTAGAATTATGACTTTGATCCTCTGTACCATAGTTAGTTATAGGATAATTTAACGAATATGCCTCTCCACTTATCCATATATTTCCATAAGAATCAATTTCTATAGATGTTCCGAAATCTTTTAGTGAACCACCAATAAAACTGGAAGTAAATAAGGTTATATCAGAAAGAGCAGGTTCTATTTCGATAGTTGAATGTGTTGTATTAATAGATTCAGTTATTGCGAAAATTAATATCAATCCTACAGTTACAGCATACATCCTCTTAGTACCCATTTTCACCCTTTTCCTTAATCAAATTCTCTCATTTAAATTCTCTCTTTTTTATATAAAATTATTCTAATAACTTTTCAAGTTGAGAAACTGTTCTCTCAAATATTTTGAAAACTGAAAATTCATTGTAGTGGGAATTTGACATTCTCCGATTATTACTTCTTCAATACTTATTTTGGCATCTTAATCGATTTTCACTAACATTTTTCCTAAGTTATCTCCTCTAAATAGGCCAATAAATGCCGAAGGGGCATTTTCAATTCCCTCAATTATTGTTTCTTCCCCTTTTATTTTTCCTTCCTTAATCCATGTCCCAACGTCTCTCATAAAGTCGGGCATTCGATCATAATGATCTGTAATAATAAAGCCTCTGATGGTTAAACGTCTAGGTATGATGACGATTAAGTTCTGTATTGGATCTGGTCTAGCCAAATTATACTGGGAAATCATTCCACACCCCACAATTCGTCCAAAAGTGTTCATATTAGCCAAAGCTGCGTCTAAATGGTTACCTCCTACATTGTCAAAGTACACATCCACTCCTTTTGGGCACTTCTCTCTAACTTCTGAGGATAAATTACTCACTGTTTTGTAATTAAAGGCAGCATCGATTTCTAGTTCATCGAGGAGCCATTTAACTTTCTCATCGGATCCTGCACTTCCTAAAACGTAACAATTTTTTATTTTAGCAATCTGACAGACTGCTAATCCCACTGCTCCTGAGGCGCCTGACACAAAAACGGTTTCTCCTTCTTTTAATTGACCTATATCAAGGAGTCCAACATAAGCTGTTAGCCCGGTAAGTCCCAAGATCCCCAAATAAGCTTGTATTGGTGCAAATGAGGAATCGATCTTCGTAAGACCTGTACCATCTGAAACATAATATTTTCGCCAACCATTCATACTAAAAATAAATTCTCCTACTTGATACTTATCATTGTTCGATTTTAGAACTTCTCCAACACATCCCCCTTGAAGGGGTTTATTTAATTCAAATGGAGGAACATAACTTTCCCGGTCAATCATTCGTCCCCTCATATAGGGATCTACGGACATATAGATATTTCTAACAAGTAATTCACCGTCAGTAGGATTGGGAATAGGTGTATCTACCAATTTGAAGTCATCTTCAGTCGGTAGACCAACAGGTCGTTTTATCAAATGAATTTCTTGGTTTACTTCATCACTCATCGGAATCGCCTTTAAATCGTATCTACCTTGAAATTGTTTATAAAATCTCCAATAGAGAATTTGAAGTTAATGACAATTAAATTTTAAACTAGACTAAAGAAGAAGAAAAAAACCATGATATATCGATAATTGGAGGTATAATTTATTTTGGAACCAAAGATAATTGAAAAATACCAATTAATCTTAACAGGATATTCTATCTTTGCTGGTGTCGAAGCAGAAGGTATAGGCGAAGGTTGGTCACCAGAAAATCGAGTTGCTAAAAAAGTTAACACATATTTCTTTTTATCTAAAATGGGATATAAACGTCATATAAAGAAAATAAGAGGAAAAGTAAAAAGAGGAATAAACTGCCTAAGAGATACAAAATTGAATTAATAGAAGAAGACTATGAAAAAATGACCGAAACACAAGGCTTAATTCTGATCACATCAACATAACCTATTTGAAGGTTAATCCGATGAATCACCCTCAAAAAGAGATGTTTCAGAAAGTTAAAGAATTTTTACTGATCGTTTTTCTTATATTGATACTAAATTTTGGTAATATTTCTTATGGCGCAGGCAGTCCAGCAATAACATGGTCTATCGTGACCGTGGACAATACAGCCGCCGTTGTTGGCGAGTTTACTTCGCTGGCCTTGGATAACAATAGTTATCCTCACATCAGTTACCATGATCTCACGAATAAGACTTTAAAATATGCCTTCCTGAATATAACGGGCTGGTATTTAGCGACCGTGGACAATACAGGAGATGTGGGCGAGTTTACTTCGCTGACCTTGGATAACAATAGTTATCCTCACATCAGCTACCTTGATCTCACGAATGGGGCTTTGAAGTATGCCTTCCAGAATACAACGGGCTGGCATTTGGCGACCGTGGACAATACAGGAGATGTGGGCTCGTATACTTCGCTGGCCTTGGATAACAATAGTTATCCTCACATCAGCTACTGGGACTACACGAATGAGGATTTGAAGTATGCGTTTCAGAATGCGACGGGCTGGCATTTGACGACCGTGGATAGCGCAGACCGTGTTGGTTTGCATACTTCGCTGGCCTTGGATAACAATAGTTATCCTCACATCAGCTACTGGGACTACACTAATAGGGATTTGAAGTATGCGTTTCAGAATGCGACGGGCTGGTATTTGGCGACCGTGGACAACAGTACAAGCACTGTTGGCGAGTTTACTTCCATAGCAGTAGATAACAATAGTTATCCTCACATCAGCTACTATGACGGGACGAATAGGGATTTGAAGTATGCCTATCAGGACGACAGTGCCTGGCATCTTGTAACCGTGGACAGTGAAGGATGGGTTGGCTTACATACCTCGCTGACCTTGGATAACAATAGTTATCCTCACATCAGCTACCATGATCACACGAATGATGTTTTGAAGTATGCGTATCAGGATGGCAGTGGCTGGTATCTTGCGAGCGTATCCAGTGCAGGTGACTCTAGCGCATACGTCGGCCACAAAACTTCATTGGCATTGGATTCCCATAGTTATGCCCATATCAGTTACTATGACGACACGAATGATACTTTGAAGTATGCGAAAAGCAATTCACCCGTAGTCATTCCCGAGTTTTCAACCCAATCTGAGCTAGTAATGAGCCTAATACTGTTAATTACACTCTTGGGCTTGTTATATGCCCCAACAAAGAAGTTACGTTTATGCATGCCATGACTTTGAAACATAGTGGCAAACTTATTGAAATTAGGCAATGAAGATTTTCCAATCTTCCAGAACTTTCTCAATACTAAGAGCAAACCGTTTTGGGTTCATTAAAGGTGCTAGAGAATTCCCCTTTGAATTATGCTCTTGATTAACATGTTTAGACAACCTCTTTCATTGGTTATCATTTTTTTGTTATCCACAGCAGTCATCAGATAGTAGAAAGAGAATATGTTTAACCTGTGCTTTTCAGATAAATTGCTTTCGGAATGAAGTATCGAGAGTTTTACCGTCCTGAAATGCCTTTTTTCTCCTTCGCCAGTGCAGTATGATGATGCCTAGGAATGTGAGAGTAATTGTCGGGGCATTGATTGTCGTCGTAACAAGAGTTGTCGTTGTAACAAGAGTTGTTGTCGTCTGAGTACTGCTAGAGGTTATACTTATACTTTCAGTCGCATAACTCTCCTCAATGAATTCCTCTTTTCCCCCTATCATCGTCATCAATACCTCTATCTCAACTATCTCCGATTCTGGAACAGTAAGTGGATTTTCTGAAAGGACAACCAAATCGGCGTATTTGCCCTGTTTTAAACTTCCTTTTACATCCTCTTGAAAGGTCCCATACGCACCATTAAGGGTCAATAGACGAAGAGCTTCTTCCGGGGTAATGGTTTGGTTTAACATATAATCTGCGGGAGTGTGGCCCTCTGATCCCACTCTAGTTACAACCATTGACATTGATTGAAGTGGTGATTTGACATCAGGGAAAGTATAAGGATAGTCAGTGCTCCCCATAAGGTGCACTCCAGTATCCAGAAGATCGCGCCATCTAGCCACTAAATAAGCGGAATCGTTGCCTATATTGGTTTCAATTGACTCGATCCAATCAGAATTAAACCAGGAAAATTGGACACACCCATATATCCCTAAATTCGCCATCTTAGTAATTTGATCATCTCTGAGCAACACAAGATGCTCTATTCTATGGCGTTGATGATTCCATTCGCTTCCCAATACGGTTTCAAATGCGTTTCGCACCACCTCAGTAGCGTTAGTAACAACACTATGGATAGCGATTTGAAAACCCAAGTCATGGGCTTCTTGGAATAATCCCTCCAGCTCTGATTGATTAAAATATAGGATAGGTTGTTTATACCACCCATCCATAAAGAATTTTACTCCAGCGATCCTCAGGTTGGGACTATACTCATGCCCTGGTTCATAGTTCTGGTACCAATCACCAAACCTCTCAAACTGCCAACTCAATGGTAAATAGGCATTTACCCAGACTTTAAGAAGATTTGCTGCATCATTAGATTGCAATTCGTTCAGTCGGTCTTGATTAACAAAAAGTTCAGAAATACTAGTCCACCCATTAGTCAACAGAGTATTAATGACTTCTTCCAGCTCTGTTTGATTTGTTAATCCACGATCTCCTATCCAGTGACTATGAGCGTCAATAAATCCAGGTACAATTGTTTTACCCTTAAGATCAATATAGCGAGTATTTGAATCTCCTAGGATCAGAATATCACTTTCATTTCCCACCGAATGGATTATATCCCCTTTAATAGCAATTGCTTCAACAATGGGGTAGTTATCCTCCATAGTGATAATTTCACCATTAAAAAAGATAATATCGGGAGCCTGCTCTAAATCTACTTGATTCAATCCATTAGAGGGGTTACTTATTGATGATAATGCGCAAAAAGGAATTAAAATTAAAATTACTGCTTTAGAATGTCGTAGAAACATAATACTATTCTCAAAGCAGTATTTGTTAATAAGTCTACTCAGTACTTACTAATGAGAATCATTTTGGTTGTTTAGGCCATACAGAACTTCTCCGTCTCGTTCTATTAGCCTATTGAAGAGGTTTTCCTTAGATAAATCAATCAGATCTACTGGTTTGGATAAATCCCGATATAATTCCCAAAAAAAATCAAAAAAAAGTTCATCTGCTAATCCAAGAACACCAAGATCAATATCCACTGAGTTTTCTCTTTCTTTCGCTGACCCAAAAAGAAGAACTTTCTTTAAATTGTATTTTTTGGCATAATTAACTATAATTGTCCTATCTTTTTCTGATAGCATAGTTTATTACCGCTAACATTGTCTAATCTATGTGATTTGAATAAAAAGTATATTCTTTTAGAGTTTTTATTTTTTCGATATCTTGTGAATATCAAACAATTATGAATAAAATTTCTTTCTTAAACCAAACTTCATTCAAACTTATCTATTAGTGAACTAAGTTCCTTCCTCACACATGAAAGGACGGAAACACAAATGAAAGCGATTATATGGACAAAATACGGATCACCAGAGGTTCTTCAGCTCAAAGAGGTAGAAAAGCCTACTCCCAAGGACAATGAAGTACTGATAAGAGTTTATGCGGCAGCAGTAACAGCAGGGGACTGTGAAATTCGAAGCCTAAAATTCCCTCTCTGGTTACGGCTCCCCATGCGAATATATGCGGGTCTCAGAAAACCAAAGAGAATAACTATACTAGGGCACGACATTTCTGGAGAAATTGTAGCAGTAGGTAAAGATGTAAAACTGTTTAAGAAAGGTGACCAAGTTTTTGGAAATACCGGTATTAGTTTTGGTGCTTATGCCGAGTACAATTGTGTGCCTGAAGATCCTAAAGACGGGGCGCTGATAATAAAACCGTCCAATATGACCTATGAGGAAGCTGCCGCCGTTCCTACTGGGGGACTTAATGCCTTGCATTTTCTTAGAAAAGGAAATGTCCAGAGTGGACAAAAGGTTTTGATTAATGGTGCGGGTGGAAGTATAGGTACTTTTGCGGTGCAGATTGCCAAATCATTCGGGGCTGAAGTAACTGCTGTGGATAGCACGGGGAAATTGGACATGCTGTGCTCCATTGGTGCCGACCATGTCATTGATTACACTCAAGAAGATTTCACCAGACGCAGTGAGACCTATGATGTTATTTTTGACGTGGTAGGCAAGGGTTCGTTTTCAGGTTGTATAAGATCGCTTCACGAAAAAGGATTCTATATTTCAGCAATCCCTGGGCTGTCCCTGATGATTCGAGGACGATGGACTTCAATGACAAGCGGAAAAAGAGTAATCAACGGGATAGCACCAGAAAGTCGTGAAGATCTAAAGAAAATCAAAGAGCTTATCGAAGCTGGAACGATTAAATCGGTCATAGATAAACGCTATCCGTTGGAACAGACTGCCGAAGCCCACAGGTATGTCGAAACAGGACACAAAAAGGGAAATGTAGTCATAACTGTAGAACATAACAACAAAACCTAATAAATTAGGAAGATTGTTGGTCTCATAAGGTCAGAACTCTTATAAAGACCGTCTTTTATTCAACTATCACCAACCCGCGTGTGTCAACTGCTGATTAAATACTTAACTAAATGTGTATAAATCGGTATAAATTGAGAGGAGTGGGAATTTTATAGGTTTAAATACGGGTTTCGGGGCAGGTTTCACTTATATACTTCATTTTTATGACCTAAATGCAGGTATTAATATCGGAGATAATCTAATGAAGTGTCTTGTTTTAGGAGCAGGTCTTGTTGGGAGTGCTATCGCCCTTGATTTAGCAATGGATCAAGATATGGATGTAACAGTTGCAGAT
>JAEOTF010000096.1 GCA_016840025.1 Candidatus Hodarchaeota archaeon | reverse complement strand
TTGTTTACCAGAAGGAATTTCTTTCAAGAAGTATATGGAGAATATAACTACAAATATAACTGTAAGATTAAGTATAAACGAAACTGTGATTGCAGGAAGATGTTTTAATCCAAAAAACATCGTTCCTTGGGTTATCGTAATGAAAATAATTCCGTATGTCGCAAGAGTTATCCACCAACCTGTAGATTGGGATTTCATAATTTCTCGATAATCTGATTTAGATATTATAATTGCTAGCAGAATTCCAGATGCGAGAAAGTATCGCAATCCTGAAAAAATTAATGGAGAGAGTTCTTCAAGTCCAAATTTGATGATAACCCAAGATGAGGACCACAGTATCGTAACGAAAAACGCTTCAAGAATAGCAATTAGGTATTCTTTAGAAAACTCCAAGAGGGACACACCTATAGGGGATAATTCTTCGAGAAGACATAACTATTTTGCCGTCATATGACGGGCTATAATAAAGAATTACAAAAAAAGTCAAAATGAGCTTAAAATTTATTAATCCTGCATTGACAACCTTAAAACAAATAAATATAAAACATGCTTCTATGAATTGAAGAAAGAAGTGTTAATAAAAAGTTTAATTTGTTATTCTGGAATTAAATAAAATAAATGCAGGCGAGGGTTATTAAATTCGTTTGTATAGGAAATTGAAAGCATTTCACACTCAGGGCAAATGAAAATTGTAAGAAAACCCCTTGAATGATCTACTTCTAACATTTTAAGTTGTGTATAAGGCACAAGTTGAGGTTTAAAACAACGATTACATGTTATTCCATTAATTTCCTCTTTTTTTGTTTTGATGTGAGTAATTTCAGGACATTGGTATGGTAATGTTCCAAAAAGCCTGATTCGTGTCTTACACAACGACATGTTATACTCCTCTAATATAATAAAACTATTAGCGTATTTATTAGTCTGAAATTTAGTATTTATTTGAAAAAAGAGAAATAAATTAGGTAGATTACTAAACAGTCAATCTAGTTTTTCAGGATGTACTCCATATAAAACGAAAGTAATGATTTTTTATTCTTATCGATCAATGATTAGATCGTCAAGTTCACGCGGGTATTTAGTGATGATTTCCGATCCTTCTTCTGTGATTATTACTGTATCTGAATGCCGAAATCCTCCTATAGAACGATCATAGATTCCCGGCTCCACTGTGAATACCATTCCTGCTTCCATCTTATCATGCATCCCTATATCAAGAAATGGGTGCTCATGTCCTTCTAAACCGATCGCATGGCCTGTGTGATGTTGAACAAGACCGATTACCCCTGCTTCTTCGAAAGCTGATCTAGTAGCTTTATCAACTTCTGAAAGAGGAACACTTGGAGCAAACGTATCGAATGCTGCTTGTTGAGCTTTCATCATAATATCGAAGTAATTTCGCTGCTTTTCGTTTGGCTCTCCCTTAAACATAGTTCTTTCTAATTCTGACCCATAACCTGCGACATTTCCACCTGCTCCCGTTACAAGAGTATCTCCTTTCTGAAAAACCGCTCCTCTTGTTATTGAGTGAGGAATCGCTGACCATGGACCAATTTGACCTCTATAACCCGCTCCACAGGGTCGTGCTCCCCAACCAACAGGTGCATATTCAGGACCTAGTATTTTTCTCATTTCTTGAGAAGCGTCAAAACTAGCCTTAAACGAAACATCAATTTCATTTTCCCCTACAGCGGTATATTCCTGTAATAATTTATGCGCTAGATCTCCCCATTTCGCACATTCCCGAATACATGTCAACTCATCATTATCCTTTTTGATTCTCATATCCGAGATAAGATTGGGATGTATTGCAACTTTCATTTTGAGAGCATCTTCAAATTTTGGTCCTCTATATCCCCACATTCCCCTTGCACCACCACCTTCCGCTCCCAACTTTGAACTGATCTTTAATTCCTCTTTCATGAATTTAGCGAAGTGGTTCATTGGATGGATTACATCCGGATATTCGAAGTAGGTACCAACTTTTGCAACAGCAGGAACTTTCTCTAAAACATGTTGTTCTTCTAACTTCGGAACAAAAAAATTCATGCTGGTCTTCTTGAACACTAAAAAGAATGGACGTTCGGTAGGGATCATTGCAAACCCGGTTAACCAATACATGTTCGTAGGGCTAAGTACTACAAAAGATTCAAGGCTCAGATCTTCCATTTTTTTGAAAAGTTGTTGTTGTCGTTCTTCAAAACGTTTCTGCGGAATTATAAACGGTTTCATCTTATTATCACCCAATTCTTTACTTCTTTTCATTTAGAAAATTATCTTGAAGTTTTCTACTTATCTTGTATATTCAGTTAAATAATCTATCTTGTTTTTATACCAAGATAGATGCTCTTATACTCTTCCCTAATGGCTTTTTTATTGATCTTTCCCACACTAGTCTTTGGGATGGCATTTACGAAGATAATCTCATCAGGGAGCTGCCATTTCGCAAATTTTTTGGCAAGATATTCCTTAATATCTTCTTTCTTCGCTTTTAACTCAAACTCATCACGTAAGACAACTAATGCTAATGGTCTTTCTTCCCATTTCGGATGAGGTGCACCCACTACAGCTGCTTCAATGACTGCTGGATGTAACACTATTTCGTTCTCCACATCTATCGAAGAAATCCATTCACCGCCACTCTTTATCAGATCTTTAATTCGATCTGTGATTTTTAGATATCCTTCTGAATCAATTGTCCCTACATCACCGCTTTTGAAATACCCATCAGATGTGAATTGAACTTCAGAACCAGGAAAATTATAATAACTTTTTGTAATCCAGGGTCCCCGAATGAGTACTTCTCCTGCGGATATTCCATCATGGGGAAGTTCATTACCTTCTGAATCCACAATTTTGACGTCCAACCCTGTAACGACATATCCTTGTTTCTTTTTGAGATTCAACATATCATCTTCGGAAAGTATGTTTTTTAACCAAGGCTTGGGATTATTTATGGTCACAATAGCCATCGCTTCAGTCGATCCATAGGTGTGAATTACATCTGCGCCGGTTATTGTTTTATAATCCTTAATCATGGTCACGGGAGGTTCAGAAGCTCCACAAACAAAAGAAACTCCATTAAAATCAGGTTTTTGATCCATTTTCTTAATATGTTCAAGCATCGGCATTATGAAGCTTGTTGCTCCATTGAAAACTGTTACTTGTTCTTGAATCATAATTTGAATGAGTTCATCCAGTTTTTGTAAACTATACCTACCTGGAAAGACCAATTTTGCCCCTATTAGAGTAGCTGCTTGAGGGGTGCCCCAAGAAATGACATGAAACATCGGTACAATCTGATAAACGCAATCCTTCATTGACAGACCCGCATTCGCAGCATACATCATAGCTTGGAGAAATACATCCCGGTGTGAATAGAAGACTCCCTTGGGTTTTCCTGTAGTGCCTGTAGTGTAACAAGCACAATACGCTGAAGTTTCGTTAATTATCGACCATTCATATTCTGGATTGGTGTTTTTTAAGAGTTCCTCATAACTATAGAGTGGTTCTAAGTTAGTCTCAACTTCATTTAATTTCTTATCAGTAATGACAATATATCCTTCTATAGTCTTACACTGAGAAGCAATAGCTTCAGCAACAGGAATCAAAGTTTCATCTACAATGAGGAATCTTGCTTCTGCATGATTTATTATGTAATTCAGTTCTTGAGGGGTAAGTCGTAGATTCAAAAGAAGCATCACAGCTCCCGTACCCGGAACACCGTAATAAATCTCATAATGTGTATGGGTATTCCATGCTAAAACCCCAACTCTATCCCCAACATCTATTCCGAGTGAATTCAAAGAATTAGCTAAACGTTGCACACGTTTATAGGCATCTTTGTAAGTATAACGGAATAGAGTACCATCGTGTTGTTTACAGACAATCTTTTGCTTACCAAAATTCCTTGCACCATGTTTTATGATATTTGTCACATTGAGGGGAAAACTATCCTGTGAAGTGGCTGGAAATCCCTTAATTATCTTCATATTCTATACCATTTTTTCTCTAATTTTTGTTAAAACGTTTTTATGAAAGTAAGAAATATCTTTATGTTAACTTAAATAGATCAATTATCTTTAAGAGAGAAAAGAGGAGTGTAAAAAAATGGATTCATTGCCAAAAAAGAGTCCAATAATTATAATACCACTTCTAAGAGGCTTTAAAACCCACAATTTGTTCTATTTCATTCCATTCTCTTAACAATTTTGGATATAAAACAAGAAAATCCAAAACTTGATGGATGTTCATCAATTTGATACAAAGCAAGCTATTAGTAAGTTCAAAAGATTATTACTCTTGTGTTTTAACCAAACAATTCGCTGTTAAGGTTTCTATTATTACAATAAATGGCGATGAAGGGTTTGGGATTCTAGAATCTCTTACTGGAGATGAGAACCCTCTACAAAATTATGTTCAAAAGCTTAAGATGTCAAATAATATATTACAACTCGATATTACCCATCAATCACCCACTGTTTATTGGACTCGGATGATTCATCGGTTAGATTACCCTTCAATTTATGAAACCGTCCTAGAAAGTGGTAGTATGACTCTCTTACCTATAATTATTGAGAGTGGGGTTCAAACTCATACAGTACTATCTCCTACACCAGAAGCGTTCAAAGAATTGTTGGATAAGTTAAAAGCTAGATTTTCAACAGCGAAGTTGAAATGGTTGTCATCAAAACCAAGTGAATCTCAATCACTCCTTACTGCAAAGCAATTAGAAGCTTTCAAACTAGCTTATAAGTCAGGATATTATGAAATACCTCGACGATCAAATCTAACAGAATTAGCAGGAAAGCTAGGTATCAAACGTGTAGCGATGCAAGAAAGACTGAGACGAGTAGAATTACGAATATTAACCGAATATGCCAATAACATTCAATGAATAGTAATTTTAAGGTGATTATCAAATGAAGAAGTTTCCCTTGTTTCTCAGAGGATTCATTATTTCTGGAATGCTTATTTTCACTTTTTATATACTTAGATTCAACCTAGTATTCCTTAGTACCAATTTAACAGATTCATTATATGACGAAAGCCCTT
>JAEOTF010000095.1 GCA_016840025.1 Candidatus Hodarchaeota archaeon | reverse complement strand
ACTATTCATTATAACCATAAGTACTCAAAGAGAAGGAATGATCAATGCAATACTATATGACGATTAAAGAACTGCAAGAACGCCTCAAAGAACTGATTCAATATGTTTCGGATCTACCGCTACATGAAAGCCTTCCTCTTGAGTTTAGAAAAGCTATCAAAGACTATGCCCTTCAAATGAATGATCCAATGGCACGAGGAGATCAAATGGAATCCATCGAAGCAATGCTAGTTCAGAATTTAATTAACACAATTTTAACAGCCAGTCAATTAGGTGTGGATTTGGAAAATGAAGCAAATTCCGTTCTAGTGAGGATTGAAGCTGCAGCCCTTCCTTGCTACTAGTTAGATCAATATCAAGGATCCATCACTTAATTAGAATGGTTAAACACTACATAGGACAATTTTTATCTTTTTTGTATCTGTAATTAATCAAATAACAACAATAATAAAGCTAAACTAGGAATTTTTACTTGGATGAAAGGCGATGAAAGGCGATCATTTTTGGGTCTATTGACCCACGAAGAATTGTTATGAAGAGCCTTAGTCTTCATACCAGAAAACTAGATGGGTGTGGAAGGCGAAAACATGAAAGGAACGAGTTCCAAGATAGTCGAGCATATATCCCCTGCAATGAATACGACAGAAGGAGATTTCAGCCGAAATGACAAATAATGAAAATGATTTCATAATGACTCCATGGGAAGTCAAGGGTGACATTGACTATGCAAAGTTAGTCAATGAGTTTGGTACAGAACTTGTCAACAATGCTTTGCTTGAGAGGTTTAAGAAGCATACAGGAGAATTACATTTCCTCCTAAGACGGGGGATTTATTTCTCACACCGGGACATGAACTGGGTGTTTGATGAACTGGAAAAAGGCAACCCATTTTTCCTGTATAATGGGCGTGGTCCTAGTGCGCACGTACACCTAGGTCATTATACACAATTTACCTTTACCAAATGGATGCAAGACAAATTCAAGTGCAAATATTACTTTCAATTAACAGATGACGAAAAGTTTCTCTTTGATCGGGGCTTATCACTAGAACAAACCAATCATCTCGCCCGAGAGAATGCACTGGACTTGATTGCGGTAGGTGTGGATCCCGATAAGACAGAAATTATCATTGACTCGGAGCATGCGCGAACTTTGTACCCCCTTGCCATCAAGGTCGCGAAAAAGGTCACATTCTCTACTTGTAAGGCTGTTTTCGGATTTACCAATTCAAATAACATTGGACAGGTTTTTTTCACAAGCTTTCAGGCCGTACCAGCTTTTTTACATTCGGTTAGAGTTGGAAAGAAAACCCCCTGCGTGATCCCGCTAGCTATTGACCAAGACGCTCATTTTCGCGTTACACGGGATGTTGTTGAACGACTGGGATACTATAAACCCGCAATTCTCCACTCGGTATTCTTGCCGGGATTACAGCAAGGAGGAAAGATGTCGGCTTCAGACCCCAGTTCTGCCATTTACACAACCGATCCACCCAAGATCATTGAAAAGAAGATAAAAAGTGCTTTTACAGGTGGCCGAGAAACAGCTGCTATACAACGTAAGTTGGGAGGTCAACCCGATATTTGTCCTGTGTTCTGGCACTATAAAATGGTGTTTATTCCCGAGGATCAAAAATTAGAAGAGCTTGAACAGAGATGTAAAGGTGGAGACATGCTTTGCGGTGAATGTAAAGCCATTTTGATAGATATAGCTACCAAAATTTTAACCAAACATCAAGAAAAACGTGAGCAAGCCAGAGACAAACTAGATGACTTCCTGTTGAAAGAAAAATGAAAATGAAAGTGAAGGAAACTAAGGAACTACAATGAGGGAATAAATCAATTCCCCCTCATTTTACTCGTTTTCTGAGGGAGGAACGGAAGATTCACCTTCTTTCGGGCCACGGGTACCTAAAATTTCATCCAATTTTTCTTTCTGGTCAGGAGAAAGGGTTTCCATCATTTTCTGTTGTTGTTGAAGCATGGATTTCATAAAGGTATTATAAAGAATGGGGAAAACCAAACTTGTCTTGACTTTTGCCTCGAAATCGCTTTTCGCTTTTTCACGCTCTTTAGCCAATTTTTCCTTAGTCATCTTACCCTTTCCCAGTCCTTCACACGATTTATCCTTCAAAACGAATTTACTGCCATTGTAACCTAGGGGATAAGCGTCACAATCGGAGGGCATAGCGAAATAGATATTGCAGATTTTGTTTTCTTTATCATACATGGGACAGGCTTGACTTTTGGATTCTTCCTCCGGCTTTTGAGTAGCTAAAAGGAATAATGCGGGAAGTGTTTTATCGGGTTCTCCTATTTCTATCATTCCCACTTCAATATAGGGAAGAACAACGTTGATGGTGCCTTTTTTCATCCATAATTCAATATCTTGGAAGGTTAATGGAACATGTGACCGTTGTTCGCAGCAGAGGCCACATTTAGTACATTCAAACTTATATTTTCTAATTTTTTTCTCCTTTGGAGGTTGTTCTGGTGTCTGAGCGGAATCAGAAGCCTTATTGTTATCTGAACTATTTTTATCCAAGGATGTGTTTTCTACCTCTTCTACCATTTTCATTCAACTCGAAACAAGTTTTATCGCGATAAAATTAAAAATAGGAACTAGTAGCTTTTATTTTAATTTTTGAGGTTAATCGAGGAATCCATAGAGCTATAGCATTGATGACTAAATGTTACTTTTTATTATGTAACCCAATTTTACCTTTGTGCCAATAAAATGTGTTTGGAAGATTTAAAGAAAACAAATGGCAAGAATCATTCGGAAAATTTCAGGCTTCAGACAGGGCAAATAATACGCTGGCCAATATTAGAATGAAGGCACTAAAAAGTATCGTATAGACAAAAGCCTGCTGCCAAGTTGTAATTCCACTCATTGGACCAAGATCTGCGGATGGGGTATAAGCAAATGAGTCTGCTGCATCAAGTTCCTTATCTTCTGGCTCATCATCTGCTTCTTCTAATTCATCAATAAATTCTTCCTCTGTTACGTCAACACCTGGGTCTTCAGATTTCATTTCGATCATCACGGGAATTTTCTTGGATTGTGAGTTATAGGGAGTTCCCTATTTCATCACGCATCCACTTTCTTAAGTACATTTCTGTGATTTATGTGATTGTATTTGAGACTAAATACCATTTTATTGTTACGAATAAGTTTATTTTGTGGAAGAAGTGAATTAAAAAGATAATTTAAAGCTAGTATACCTGTTAATTCATCTAGGTCGGCGGTCTACTAGCAATAAATAGCGAGTAAGGTACAAAATGAGTCGGGTTTATTTTTCAAGACTTTCTCCGCAGGATAGTCTAGAAGAAATCATTCCTTTCCTTCTTGAAAACTCTAATGTGTTTCATAAATTAGAAAAAGGAGATTTTTGTGCTGTCAAAATACATGTAGGAGAATACGGTAATTGGACACATGTGCCCCCCCGACTTATACGCGAAATTGTGGTTTTTCTCAAAGAACATCTTGAGGTGCGACCTTTTCTTGTTGACACCTGCGTGTGTTACCCGGGAGAAAGAGGAAATGCTTTATCCCACCTAAAGACTGCACAAAGTCATGGGTTTACCCCTACTGCTATTGGTGCGCCTTTTATTGTAGGTGACGGACTCAAGGGGAATGATGGGATAAGTGTAAAATGTAATGGAGGTTTAAAAGAAATCAAGGTTGCACAAATGATTGCAGAGGCAGATGCGCTTATATCAGTTGCACACTTCAAAGGACATACATTAGCAGGAGTTGGGGGCACTGTAAAGAACCTAGCGATGGGATGTGTAACTAAAGAGAGTAAGCTCAAACAGCATAAGGTATTAGAAGTAGTAACTGACGATAAACGCTGTCAAGGGTGTCTTTCGTGTCAAATTGATTGCTATTTCCAAGCAATTACTCTTCGAAATGGAATTAGTGAAGTTAATCATGAACGATGCATGCGATGTGGTTCTTGTATTCAAACATGTCCCTTAAGGGCATTATCAATGCAAAAAAAGGAAGAATTCATAAACGCCCTTTGTTCTGCAGCGAGCGGGGTTCTGAGTTTATTTGATAAGAAAGTGTTTATCAATGTAGCAACGAACATCACAGAAAGATGTGATTGTTTGTCTACAGCTGGTGATATCATTACATCCAAATCAGGGATTTTTTTGAGTAACGATCCACTAGCAATTGATTTAGCGTCGATTGATTTTTTAGAAGACGCTTTGAATAGACTTATTGAACTCCACGGAATAGACCCTCGAATAATAAAACAGTTTGGGACTCAATTGGACCTTGGGAACACTACATACAAGAGAATTAATATAAGAAAATAGGATTAAGAATAATCATTTATTATACGTGGTTTTAACCATGACAAACAACTGCGACCTATTTGATTGCGATTATCAGAGGAGATGCGAGACTAGACTGCAAGGTTATGTAGATGAATTTTTTTCCTATGCTACCTTCGTATCTAAGGTACCAGCTGCTTTTTTAGTCCATGTAAACCGAATTCTGCAGAAAGGCACGGATGCAGATTGGCTTACACTTCGTCAACTTATGCTGGAAGTTATAGCGCAACTAACCGAGTTTAGACAAGCTATAGATGATCTAAAAAACTGTTATGAATGCTTTTTCAATATAAAAAAATATTCTAATCCAGTTTTAAAGAGCAATCTCCAAAAATTAATCGATAATTTCCCAAATATGGGCGCTAAGTTAAGTTCTGTACCAGATCACCTATATACATATATTACTACACTAGAAGAATTTTTAATACCAGCACCTCCTAAAGCCGACAAGATTCTTTCCGTCGATAAGCTGAAATAGTCCAATTAGATAACTATTTGATAATCAAGAAAACTTGGTAACAAATTAATGGTGTGATGAATGAAGGAAGATTTTGTTAAATGTCAGGCAGGTTGTGATCGCTGTATTGCAGCGGATGTTGAGAATAAAGAACTCACTTTGGCAGATTTTAAAGAACGACTTGGATCCTCAGCATTCAGATGTCCCTATTGTGCAAAAAACTATCTCTGCCGAATTGGAGTACATCTAGAAGCATCACAAGTTCGAACCTATGGAAGACGATTTTACGAGGTTCAAAAAATTGGTACCTGTTATTTTGTCTATTGCCCTCAATGTTCTTCTCTCATAGAGCGAGTTCCAGTAGAGTTTGGAACAGGAACAAGTTCAAGTGCTTTGCCTGCAAATGATGTTATCCTCGCTTTGCAGGCAAAAAGCGTATTTCCTTCAATTGATTATCGATTTTACTCATTTCCTAAGCATCTCATCAATGATCAAATTGAAGATTTCAAACGTAACCTTCACCCTTCCTCTTCTGGTCGAATGATTTTGATGGAAGCGATGGATGCCATGTTATTCCTGACGAGAGAGCTTGAAATATCGCGACTTGATGAGATAATCCTTTCCTGGGGATTTACAAATTCAGCCGATCTTTATTTAGAACAATTAACGATTATTGACCTTATTCCCCATTTCTTCACGCCAATAATTGAAACAAATAGATTAACGGAAGAATCTGAAACAGATACCCACAAAATTCTGCAATATGAACTACCGCTCCTCAAGATGGGGCAAGAAATAATAATAATGTATAAGTTTGAGAGATCCGATGCATTATTCCTGATAGAAAAGCTCAATACTTTTTTCCCTGAAGAATTTACCTCCCATATTGTTTCTAATGAAAAAGCTCCTGACCCTGAAGCTAGTGAAACTCTACAGGATTATGCTTTTCGTAAAGCAATCATACCTTTTCCTGAAGAAGAACAGTACACAGTAACTCAGCAAAGGTTACAAAAAATAAGTCCTGAACTTATTGCTGCAGAATTTCAGAATCCCAGTGAACTACTTTTGAAGGATATTGTAATAGTCGACTATCTTCCAGCGGGATTGAGGTTTTATGGAACAGAAAACGCACCTCCAGATCAAAAAATACAAAAATACGAGGGAGGAACAAGAATTATCTCGAAAATATCGGACATTGATCGGTATGGACGAGCTAATTGGTTCTACCGATTTCGAAGTTACCTTCCTAATGATCACTCTGAGAAAGAATTGCTTCAGCGAATTGAGAAGCGTCTCCCCAATGCTAAAATTGAACTAGTAGAAATGACTTTGAAGGATTTAAGGGAAATATTTGACCTATTCAAAGATGATATTCAAGAAAAAGAGAGCTTTCAAGCTATTTCGTTTCCGTATAATGAGAAGACTGTTATAATTCAAATTCCTAGGGAGATAGATTTTAGGGAAACAATATTTCAATATAAAAACCCTCTTGGGCATGATATTCCCGAGATTAATGTACTCGATATTTTCGGATGGGTCAGCCAACCAGAAGAGATCCAATCTAATCGTGTTCCCGAATTCTTTGAACATGTGTCCGCTATTGCTTATGGATGGTCATGGGAAAAGATTGATGGGGATTGGACTCATGCCTCTTATTACCTTATGACTAAACTTATAGATATAGATATTCTGAATAAAATTGCAGCTTTAGAGGAAGCTAATCCAGAGTACTCCGCATTTATTCTCCCAATAGCTAAGTTTGAACGACAGCAACAGATGAACATATTTAACAAGGAAAAGATCATTCGTGATGTCTATGTTCCTCTTGGAGCTCATGGTGTCCTTTTTCGTACAACTCCACAAATCAAACCCCTTCCTGAAACAATAAGTTTACGTTTTGTAAATAGTCTTCAGACCTCTCTCATTAATATATTGGTTCTAGATAGGATTCCCATCGAAAGGAACGATTACCGGATATTTGGAGAGCCAGCGAGTGAATTAAAACAGATTCCCGAACAGGGAAACGTAATTAATTATGAATTCAAGATAGTCGAGTCGGAAAGGATTGTACAAACAGAATATGCTTTTGAACCTAGCATTGAAGATGTAGAAAAGGTATTATCGGTAAGCATAAGAGTTAAACATCCCTTTGCGGAAATTCAGACCTTTATAACACAGAATTCAAGGGAGGAATTGAAGACAAGAATCAACGATTATAAACCAAAAAGAAAAGAAATGTTTCGTTTATTCGTTGTTCATCGATCTGATGCATATTTCATCTGTAAAATACCGAAAACATTGCCAGAAGATATAATGACTCTGGAACTACAGAATCCCTTCAGATATCCAACTCATAATATGCAAGTCATTGATATCTTTCCTAAAGAGAATCAACCAGTGGGGGTACATTCTGAAGCAAGTTATTCTACCATAGAGGATGATCAATTTATTCTTTTTCAATGGGAATTTAGCGAAATTCCTTTAGAATGGAAATTTGAAAGTATTTATGTCTTTAGAAGAACAGAAGAAGAACGTATAGAACTTATCAGTGAAACATTCTCAAAATTACGTCCAGGAACAGAAATATCGGTCTTTGTGGTCGATACAATTAATGAAATGCTCGAACAAAGACTTTTTGAGCAAAAAAAGATTATTCGAGATATTTTCTTTATTATAGGAAGAATGGGAATTAGAGCACGCTATAAAGAAGATTTTCAATGGAGTAGCACACCGTATTCTCTTATGTTACCAAATGTTGCGGAAATCCCGCTTCGATCTCTCTATCTGGTGGATCGAGTTTGTACCGATGTCATTCCACACCAGATAATATCGGCGCATCCATTCGCTATTAGGAAGATAGAGAATAGGGGCACAATTATCATGTCTTTGGTCAGTGATTTAGCTAAAGATGAAACTTTTGAGATGCAATATACCTTTTTACCTCCCCAAGAACAGTTGTTTGAACAGATCATAAGCAAAGTGCATCTAACATATCCTCTCGCGGAGATCCAAGTAGTAGACAATGAGTTTCAAGATATTTCTAGTATAGCTCAGATGTTACTTTCGGGCTTCACCAAGTATGGAAACATTATGAGGAGACTCATGTGCATTCCATATGATAAAAAAACCATTGTAATTACCCTAACGCTCGATATTGAGAAAGAAAAAGGGCAATACAATATAATAAACCCTTATGGATCTTACCTTCCAAGTTTGAAAGTTATTGATCTATTTCCTACAATCAGATTCCCTCGAAAGGTAACTGCGGAGAGAGTACCAGGACGAGAAGGGTTTGGAACAGACCCCGAAATACTTTCGTTTATGTGGGATTTTGAGAACCTCGAAAAAAACTGGAAATATGAAATTGAATACGCTTTCTACCATACAGAAGAGGATAAGGAAGAACTTGCCAAATATGAGTTACCAATCAAGCTACCTAACGTAGAACAAGCTATTTTTGCAAGACAAGACCTAGAATCACTCTTAGAAACAGAAATAACAGAAAAAAATACTCTAATCAGAGATATCCTTATTCCCTTCCCAACATCTGTAATTCGTCTCCGAGAACGAATCCCGGTTAGAGATCCCTTTTCTCACCTTACAACTCAAGTAAAGAATTCTGCCGATTATGATTTGTATGGTGTCTATATTGTGGACCATTTACCTCATGAACTTTTCCCTCGTAGAATCATAGGTGAATTCCCCATTGTTGTAAAACCCGCAGATGGAGGGGGATGGCTCGTCACTGCCTTGATTTATAGGTTTAATCCAGAGGAAATATTTGAATCAGAATTTACCTTCTTCCCCACAGCCCAAGAAGCTGTGGAAATTATTGAAGAGAATTTAAAGGAGGAACAACTTGAGTCATCCAAAATTGTTCAGTTAGTACCTGTCGATATGAAAAAAGATCCGAATCTATTAGGAGAAATGATTCAAGCAATATTAACTGGAGTTGAGATAAAAGATAACGAGGTACTTTTACTCCAAGCCATTCCATGGGGGATTCATACTATTCTTGTAGGTTATCTTGAGGAAATCGAGAAAAATTCTCTTAAAACCTATCTACGCAATTATATAGGGAGATGGATTCCTGAAACATATGCAATATGCCTATTAAGTGCAGAAAAAGAGATTAAGCAAATCGTCGCGCCCCATATCGCGCAAAAGGAGCAATACGGTAAGTTCAAAGGCTATAGATGGCATCACATAGAGATAGACGCTGATTGGATTTCACCTTTCAGTTTCAAATTCTCCCAAGAAGCAGTAGAATCTCAGGATAATTAGAAAAGAGCATAACAATTCTTGCCCTAGCTAACCGATTATCATACCTTGTACAATGTAGAAGTGAGAATCTTAACGCTCCTTCAGGTAGAGCATAGAACCTCCATGAGCGATTGAGTGAACTTTTAGACGAATATGCTCGGTTTTAGAAATCAGTCGAACTATCATTATCTGTCTTTATAGCTATGAAAGAGGATTTTAGTGATCGGTCATGCCCCTAAATTTCAACCAATGGATCGAAGATTTCTTTGATGCTGCGAAACTATTTTTTGAAGATCCTGCTCTTGTCTTCTTAGGAGTGGTGGTTGTTGCTCAGTATATTGTTTTTCAATTTCTCAATGGTGTTTTTTTTACGCCTCGTGATAGAAGAATTCTTGCAGGAGAAATAAAGAAGTACACCTTTTCGGATCGTTGGACAATTGCTTTACAACGATTGATTGGAACAAGAAATATCCTTGCTTGGGCACTTTCTGCATATTATGTTTTTGGCTTCGCTATTTGTACTGTTTTCTCTATTCCACTCATTGCTGCTGTCATTCTTGATGGTGGCATTAAACGAATATGGATATATCTTCTGATTACTGTAATTATGTGGTTTGTAGACCTCCTGGTATTTATTGTATATCCAGTAGGTCCGCCTATTCGCTCTAGTACTAATTCCGAATATGACAATGTCCGTCTTCATTACTTTTCATGGTCCGATAAACTCATTGGTATGCAACATAATGCACTTCCCTCGGGTCATATTTGGACCTTAGTTCTAGCATGGACTGCGTCTATTATCGAAGGGCTTTGGTTCTTTATCATCTTTTATACAATCAATCTGATTATTGCCTGTATTGTTATTACCTTTACTGGCGACCACTACCCTATCGACATTCTTGGTTCAATTATCTGCGTATGGGGATTGTACCTCTTGTTTTGGGTACTAATTTTTGTTCTTTGACTAACGAAGTGTTATTATTGGAAGATGAAGGAAAAAAATGATTCAAAAAGGAAAAATCAGGATCTTCATCACTGGAAAGCCAAGAATTGGAAAAACAACACTCCTCTTTAAGCTGTTTGAACAATTTGGCCCATTTTTCCAATGTACTGGATTTATAACTCGTGAAATTCGACAAAAGGGAAGAAGGGTAGGGTTCGAAGCTATCAACCTCATTTCTAAGAGAACAGCAATCCTTTCACATATTCATAGCTCTTCTCTCTATCGAGTAGGGAAATATGGAGTTGAAGTTGAATCCTTTGCAGAGTTTCTTGAAGACCTTTCCCAAGAAAAAAATCAGTCAGAATGGGTGTTCTTAGACGAAATTGCCCCAATGGAATTCAAATGCCCTGCTTTTAAGACCTTATTACCCCAACTCCTCGCGAATAATTTCGTTGCTACGGTTCATCGAAAATTAGCTGAAAAGTACACCCGAAAGATCTCTCAAGCAGAACTTTATGTTCTTACGGAGAATAATAGAGAACAGATTCACCATATTTTAGTTGAAAAGCTTGATACATGGAATAGTGACTAATTATTACGCTTGCGGGTCGGATAATTGCTCTGAAGCTAAAAGTGTTGACGCTTCCGAATATCCATAATCGTACATTTTCTTGCGTTCTTTCCGACCAACCATAAATGGATTACGGGGTCTTTGACGCAATTTAATGATGTGTAAACAGACAGGAGGGCGATTAATAATACCGCTCTCGCTCATCTTATTCATTGATTCCACCCAACGGAGATCTGCCATGGTGCCATTTTGAATTAGGATATCAATTGAACGATAAAGATTCTGTACATACGTAAATCTAGATTGATTTGTTCCCATAGGTGGCTGTAATAGAACAATATAGATGTCAATTGCTCCGTTCTCAATTAAAGGTGCCAATGGAATGTTGTTACTCACACCTCCATCAATAAAAATCCGTTCTTTACCGTTTATAAACATACGAAAAGGAGGAAAAATACCGGGAAAGGCAGATGAAGCAGCAACAGCCTTCCATAGCAATGTATCTTCACTAAAGACATGAGGTTTACCCAACTGAAGGTCGGTGGCACTAAGAAACAGCGGAAGTTCTAAATCTTTAATATGTAGCCCCTTTCCTCTATGTTTAAGCATTTGATAATACTTACTAGAAGAGAAAAAAGAAGAAGACCGAAAAGGAAAGAAAATACGGAAAGGAATACGACTACCGAGGATATGGCGACGACGTACGGTCAACCAATACTCTTTAAGATCCTCTATTTCACCCATGGCAATTTTCGCACCATTAAGGGCACCCACAGAAGTCCCAGCAACCATATCGAATTTTAAACCAAAATCGTGAAAAGCTTGGTATACACCAACCTGAAAATAACCTGCAAAACCCCCTCCTGCTAAACATAATCCAGTAAGGTTAGAAATGTGGAGCACCTCACGAAAGAGCTTTTTAGGGCTTTCTTGAAAATAAAGTTTTGAGTCTTTTCGATTTAGAATGTGATGAAATGAAGATAATAAAAGACGGGCAGGTAGTTGCAACACGAAGTGTATGGTATGATGCTCAAAAAAACTGGGTGAAGCTCTTAGATCAAACAAAACTCCCTCACTCAATTAGTATTTATAACTGTAAGACCATTGAGGAGACCTGTAAAGCTATTAAAACCATGATAGTTCGAGGGGCGCCTGCAATAGGAGCTACTGCAGCTTTAGGAATGGCTCAAGCAGCAAGAGCCTTAATAGAACGTGAAAGCTTATCAATCAATGAATTTGAACAGAATCTCAAACAAGCAGCGGAACAACTCATTTCAACACGTCCGACCGCCCGTGATCTTCGTGATTTTGTAGAACGTGTACTTCAACAAAATGAACAATGCCATGATCCTGAAATAAAAGCAAAAACCATAGAAAAAACTGCAAATAAACTGATTGAGGATCTAGTAGAGGAATGTCGAAGCATCGGAGAACAAGGACGACCATTAATCAAGGATGGGATGGGGATGCTTACGCACTGTAATGCTGGTCCCATAGCCTGCGTCGATTGGGGGACTGCTCTTTCCCCTTTTATTAAAGCTCATAAAGAAGGACTCAAATTCAAAGTTTTTGTAGATGAAACACGCCCCCGACTCCAAGGCGCTAGGCTTACTGCATGGGAGCTGCAAAATGAAGGTATAGAATATACTGTAATCAGCGATAATGCCGCCTATCATTACATGCAACGAGGAAAGATTGATTTAGTGATAGTAGGGGCAGATCGTATTGCCATGAATGGAGATTTTGCCAATAAAATAGGTACACTTGGAAAAGCTATTGCAGCTAAAGAATTTAGCATTCCATTCTATTCTGCTGCGCCTTTAAGTACTTTTGACCAAACTTGTGAATCTGGAAAGGAAATTACAATAGAAGAAAGAGATTCAGTAGAAGTAGCAGGTGCTTGGGGAATTACTGCTGCAGGAGCAAGGAATTATGTCCGTTTTGTGCCTGAAGAAAGTATTCCTTTCTGTCGAAATCCCGCTTTCGATGTAACACCAGCTAAGCTAGTAACAGGCTTTATAACTCCCAAAGGAATTATAAAACCAGAAGATGTTAAAAAATTTTTTAATTAGGAAGATAGAGAAAAGATTTATTATACATATAATAAAATAAGCAGCAAACATTGAGACAAAGGAATGTACGGCAAAAATAGAGCTCAATTAAACAAAAGGCAGAAACCTATAATTCCTGTTTTACCTTACCTAGCCATTGAGAGTGGGGATGGGCTTTAATTACTGGTCACTAGGTCTAATACATAGAGAGGTTCATGAAATGACAAGAAGTTGCTTGATAATCGGAGAAGAGATCGCAGCTCTTCGAGCAGCAAAGGATTTGGCATCACTAGACATTCCTGTCACACTTATCAATCCTTCTAAGGAACTTGGTGAAACCACTCAATTACTCCAAAGGGGTTTTTCAGAACAACCAAGTAATGGGAATATTCTACAATCACATATCAAAGAATTACAATCTAATTCCAATGTAACCATTTTGAATGATGCACAGGTTACTAAGGTAATTAAAAACCATTCACCTTTTGAAGTGGAGATACATCATAATAATACAAGTGAAAACCTTACCGGGGATGTTATCATCCTAGCTACAGGGTTTGAACCATTTGACGCGTCCAACATTTCATCATATGGTTATGGATTTCTTGAAGGTGTATTAACCATTTTTGATCTCGAAAAAGCTCTTCGAGAAAAAAATTTACCCATTAACGAAAAAACAGAACGAATTATTTTTATTTTATGTGTAGGGTCACGTACTATCCAAGCGAATCCCGATTGTTCTGCTTTCTGTTGTAGTTATTCAATTAACCAAACTTTACGCATAAAACAGCAGTTCCCTGATATTGAAGTTGTCGTAATGTATATGGATATCCGTACTATAGCCAATCAAGAATTTCTCTATAATAAAGCTCGAAAAAAAAGAGTTCTTTTCATTCGAGGACGACCTGCAGCTATAGACCAAGGAGCAGGTAAATTCATTGTTAATTATGAAGATTCATTAGCTGAAGAACAAGAATCCCTACCTGCTGATTTAGTTATTTTAACAATTGGTGGTATGCCAGCTCCAGCGAGTGGTAAAATTACAACGAGTCTTGGAGTACAACAAACGCCTAATGGGTTTATAGAAGTCACCGAAAAACCAGTAGGAACTTCCGTCCCGGGCATATTCGTTTGTGGTTCGGCTGCTGAAGGAGTTAAAAACGTTTGGCAGAGTCTATCGGAAGGAGGAGCTGCGGCAATGGCAGCGATTAGATTTTTGAAGGAGACCAAGAAATGATTGAGTCAGAAAAGCTGTCGATTAACGTGAAATACTTGGATTCTGATTCTTTAGCAATTATTAGTGAATGTATGCAATGCGGAATCTGTACAAGTGTTTGTCCCAAACGACATGTTTCAAAATACAATCCAAGAATGATAATTCATTCCGCATTACTAGGACATGCACTATCAATGGATGATTTGACCGATTGCCTTACATGTGGCCACTGTTTTGAACAGTGCCCCCAATTGATTGATTTTCCCAATTTTATCCGTGAAAGTAGAGCGCAAGTTGTTCTAAATGAGGAAAATTTTGCGCATCATAACATATTCAATCTTTTACATATCTTTATGTCTCAAATGACAGAATCAGGATTGAATTTCAGTTATGATGGAGATATTGAGCCGAAATCTAACATTGCGTATTTTCCTGGGTGTATAGATCTCTTCGATCGCTTTTTAGATTTACAAAAAACGAATTTTCATCAAATCGGACAAAGCGCGATTAACATCATGAACAAAGTAGGTATTAAACCAAACCTTATCTCATTGAAATGTTGTGGTCATGACGCGTACTGGACGGGAGATAACGAATCTTTCGAGAAAATGCGTGAGTACAACACCCAAGTAATTAAAAACGCGGATATTTCAACACTAATAGTTTCGTGTGCTGAGTGTTATTATTCTTTTGAAAAATTATATGATCTTGAAGATATTAAAATCCAACACATAGCTCAATTCATTGAAGACCACCAAAACAGCCTTGTTTTTAAAGAAGAAAATACAACCGTGAGCTATCATGATGCTTGTCGGTTAGGACGCTTTATGAAAGAATATGATAGCCCAAGAAATGTACTAAAGAACACCGGTGTTAAAATGGTAGAATTGGAGAACAATAAAGAAAACTGTACCTGTTGTGGCGTGTCAGCTTGGCTTAAATGCGACGATAGAGCACGTGCGATTATGCTTCAGAAGCTAGAAGAAGCTACAGCAACCGATGCTTCTACCCTAGTAGTAGGATGTACTAAATGTTTTGCTCATCTTAACTGCATTATGGAAGATAGAGAACCTCAACATAGCTATCAAATTCATATCAAAGAGATAGGCACATTAGTGGACGAGTTATCAAGTAAAAAATGATGATTAAAAATGATAGATAAGATTGGAAGTGTAGCGGTCATTGGAGGAGGCATTGCAGGAATTCAGGCTGCGCTAGACCTAGCAGGACAAGGATTCAAGGTCTACATGATAGAAAGTAATCCGTCAATTGGTGGAAGGATGGTTCAACTTGACAAAACATTTCCAACTCTCGATTGTGCGATGTGTATCCTTGGTCCGAAACTGGTTGATGTTCAACGGCATCCGAACATAGAACTCCTATCTTATTGCGAACCACTCGATCTAACTGGTACTGCTGGGAATTTTACTTTAAAATATCTCAAGAAAGCCCGATATGTTGATGAGATCAAGTGCACCGGATGCGGTATATGCGAAACCAAGTGTCCAGTTAGGGTTTATGATGATTTTAATGCCGGCTTAACAATAAGAAGAAGGAAAAAATTTGTCTCACCTAGGAAGAATATATCCATTCCTTTTCCTCAAGCTGTACCAAAAGTAGCCTATATTCATCCCGAAACATGCAGATATCTTACAAAGGGAAAATGCAGGGTCTGTGAGAAAAATTGCGGACCAGGAGCGATTGATTGGGAGCAGAAAGATGAAGAATGTGAGATCAATGTAGGAGCAGCAATAATTACTACAGGATTTGACCCCTATGATCCTAAGGAAATAAAAAGACTTCATTTTGGGGATTTTCCACATGTTGTTACTGCTATGCAATTTGAAAGAATGTTGAATGCATCAGGTCCAACAGAAGGGGCTGTCATCCGCCCTACCGATCAAAGTCATCCCCGAAAAATTGCCTTTCTGCAATGTATAGGATCCCGTGATCTAACAGTTAATCGAGATTATTGTTCTGCCGCTTGTTGCATGTATGCAGTTAAAGAAGCAATAATGACCAAAGAACATGATCCTACAGTCGAAGTGTACGTATTCTACATGGATATCCGTGCTTTTGGGAAGGGATTTGAGGAATTTTATCAACGAGCGATTAACGAATTTAATATTCACTTTATTAAAGCTCGAATAAGTGAGATTCTGGAAGACCCCGAAACTCACAATTTACTCTTAAAATATGAAAATTTTGCAGAAACACCATCTATCACTACAGATGAATTCGATATGGTTGTACTTTCTACAGGATTAGATCCTAATTCCCATTCGGAGCTTCTGAAAAAATGCTTCAAGCTTGATTTGGATCGATTCGGATTTGTTAAAACTGATCCATTAAAACCCTTGGAAACCAATGTTCCTGGGGTGTATGTGTGTGGAGTTGCTTCAGGTCCAAAGGATATTCCTGATACTGTAGCACAAGCAAGCGGAGCAGCTGCAAAAGCAGCCATTTTACTTAAAGATGTTAGAGGTACACAGATTCAGGAAATTAAACTTCCTAAGCCATTAAAAGTGGATCTTACAGATGAAGCACGTATTGGTGTATTTGTATGTCATTGTGGCCATAATATCGCGGCAGTTGTAGATTGTGCTGAAGTTGCTGAGTATGCTAAAACATTTCCCAATGTAAAATATGCAACTGATCCAATGTATGCATGTGCAGCGGATACACAGCTTGTAATAAAAGATGCAATTGAAGAACACAAATTAAACCGAATAATAGTAGCTTCGTGTACTCCTCGTACTCATGAGCCACTCTTCCGCAGAACCCTTCAAGAAGCAGGATTGAATCAGTTCTTATTTGAACTTACAAATCTTCGTGAGCATGTATCGTGGGTTCATCCCCATGAAAACGAAAAAGCAACTGAAAAAGCCAAAGATCTGGTTCGGGGTGCAATTGCTCGTACGTGTCGTCTGGAACCCCTCCTTAAAGAGAAAATTCCAATTATACGGAAAGCAACGGTTATTGGCGGAGGAGTCAGTGGGATGGTATGTGCATTAGATCTTGCAAGAGGAGGCTATCCAGTTTATTTAATAGAAAAGGAAGATCAGCTCGGTGGAGAACTCCTAAAGATTCCTAAACTCCACAATGGGCTAATTGGGAAAGATGTTGTAGCAGAATTAGAAAAACAGGTTAGAACAGAATCTAATATTACAGTTTTTACTAACGCAGAACTTGAGAAATTGAGTGGGGCTGTTGGAAACTACAAAGGTACAGTCAAGGGACAAGAGATAGAATTCGGAGCGGCGATTATTGCCTCAGGAGCGGGAACATTCGTCCCGAATGGATACTATGAATATGGAATAAACCCCAACGTTATGACTCAGCTAGAATTTGGGCAACAATTTGATGAACTGAATCCAGAGACAGTTGTTATGATTCAGTGCGTTGGATCACGTGAAACGGAAGGAGAACGTACCTATTGTTCAAGGATTTGTTGTACCACTGCCATTAAGAATAGTATAGCCATTAAGGAACGCAATTCCAATGCTAATGTATATATTCTCTATAAAGACATTCGCACTTATGGGGATTTAGAACAACTATACCTTCAAGCAAGACAACTCGGTACCATATTCATTCCTTACGATAGTGAACACCAACCAATTGTTCATCTCGATGGAACTGTGGAAACATTTGACATTACGTTGGGTGAGCACCTCTTAATCCGCTCGGATTTGGTATTACTCAGTGTACCATTAGTACCAAAACCCAACGAAAATCTCGCTAAAATGTTCAAAGTCCCACGAGGAGCGGATAAATTCTTTCTAGAGGCCCATGTGAAATTACGACCCCTCGATTTTGCGACGGATGGGATTTTTCTTGCAGGAACCGCACACTTCCCCAAGTTTACTCATGAGAGTATAGCACAGGCATCTGGAGCTGCTTCACGAGTAATGGAGTTATTAGCTGAAGAGTATATACTATCTGAAGGGGCGATCGCAGAGGTTAACCAGGAAACATGTAGGGGATGTTCGAGGTGTTTTGAGGTTTGTCCGTACAAAGCAATCGAGATGCAGCCTAAAACTGTCAAACTAGAAACAAGGACAATTGAAACTCTCAAAGCATTTGTTAATCCAGGCGTTTGTAAGGGCTGCGGTACATGCTTAAATTCCTGCCCTGTTAGTGCCATTAGTATTGGTCATTTTACAGATGAAGCAATAATGGCTCAAGTGGATGCAATTCTGGATAAAACAAAGAAAAAGGTAGTTGAAGAAGTGACATAACAAAAAGATTGGAGAGAACAATATGACCCAAACTGAAGCTCCATCTGAAGTATCGGCTGACTCTTTCGAGCCTACAATCATTGTTTATGCATGTAATTGGTGTTCGTATGCCGGGGCTGATTTGGCAGGCGTTTCACGGCTCCCGTACCCTACCAACATCCGTATAGTTCGTGTTATGTGCTCAGGACGTGTAGACCCAGCCTTCATCCTTAAAGCATTCCTAAAGGGAGCGGATGGAGTTCTTGTGGCAGGATGTCATCCCGGTGACTGTCACTATCTAGAAGGGAATCTAAATGCTGAAGTTCGGATTAATAACACTATAGAAGCATTGAAAGGACTTGGTTTTGAAACTGATCGTCTTCGGCTTGAATGGATTTCTGCTTCCGAAGGTCAACGGTTTGCTCAAGTAATGAAAGAATTCACTTGGAAAATACAAGAACTAGGACCGATAAGAAAACTTACAGATGCGTAGTGGGTGACGATGGATGTCTAAACGTGTTCTAGTGATCGGTGGCGGAATTAGCGGAATTAAGGCCGCATCAGATTTAGGGCGGTTAGGAATTGAGACTATACTTATTGAACGTTCTGATAGACTTGGTGGTACTTTCGCACAGTTAGGTAAGACATTCCCATATGATGTTAATGCCCAAGAATTCTTTAATAACCAAATTGAAATCTTAGAATCACAGCAGAATGTTAAAATTCTTACTAATACCCAAGTAAACTCACTAATGCAAAAAGAGAATGGGTTTGAGGTTTCACTTGATCCAAGTGGAGAAACTATCCAAGTTGGATCAGTGATTGTAGCTACAGGTTTTACTCCATTTGATGCAACTAGAATCCCAAATTATGGCTATAATAAATTCAAGAATGTTATTAACGCACTTGATTTAGTACAGATGCTTAAAAATGGAGAATTACAACGTCCTTCAGATCAAACGCTTCCTAAAACTGTTACTTTTATATTGTGCGTTGGATCCCGTGACAAAAAAACTAATGAGTATTGTTCGTCTTTCTGTTGCACCTATTCGGTGCATTTAGCCAAACGGATAAAGGAATTAGATCAAAGCATTGATGTAATGATTATGTTCATGGATATACGAACATTTTCCAATTACGAGAGACTTTTTCTTGAAGCCCGAAAAGAAGGAGTCAAATTCTTGAGGGGTAAACCCTCTAATATTTCTGAAGATTCAGAGACCCACGAATTAACAGTCCAGGTTGAAAATACTATTACTCGTGAACTTATTTTTCAAAAAACAGACCTAGTTGTGCTATCTATTGGTGTTGAACCTGCTGCGGAAAGTGAAGAACTAGGGAAAGTTCTTAACCTCATAAGAAATGAAAAAACGGGCTATTTTACCACTACAGAAGAAGATGATACTACCGCTATTGGACAAGACAAGATTTTCATTGCAGGTAACGCCAGTGGTCCTAAGGACACTCAATATTCTCTTGCTCAAGCAAGTGCCGCTGCATTAAAAGCAGCCATCGCAATCGGTGGATTAGATTAAGAGAAAGGAAGACGACATATGACCACCCAAACCACTCAAAAAGAGCCAGTGATGGTTAACCCCCAAATATTTGCGAAGATAAAGAAATTAGGAGCATTTGACGTTTCAGCGTGTATGAATTGTTCGACTTGCACTGTCTCCTGTCCTCTTTCCGTTAGTGGTAACGAATTTCCTAGAAAACATATTAGATATGCCCTCTTGGGTTTGAATGAAAAATTATTGTCACGACCTGAGCCGTGGCTTTGTTATTACTGTGGAGATTGCTCGGATACCTGCCCTAGTCAAGCAGATCCTGGGGCATTTATGGCTGCAGCACGTAGTCATGCCATTATTGAATACTCTATATTAAAAATAGGAAGAATCTTCTATTCACCCCTAACAGCAATTTTCGCATACCTCATCTTAACAATATTCGCTATTTGGGGGATATGGTTCTTTGCTCCAAAGGGAGGATGGGATCTTGATGAATGGGATGTTTTTAGTTTCGTCTCATATGATGTAATTCACATTGCAGGTTTAATATTAGCGGGATTCATTTTCACTATAGCGTTTATTCATGCATTAACTATGCTTTATCACCTAAATAAAGAAAGTCAAACTCCCTCGGATATGCGATTATTCCAAAAGCTTGTTGCAATGATTAAGAGTGCAATAAAGGTAGGTATTGGTGAAGGTATGGCTGAATACAGATTTACTAAATGCAACTCTAGATCAAGATATATTGCTCATATGAGTATTTTCTGGGGATATGTACTGACATTCGCCGCGACGTCTATAATAGCGGTACCGGATATGTTTACTACCACTGTTCTTGGCTGGGACCATCATAAATTCAATGATGAGTTGTATCCTACAGTAAAATCAATTGCTAAGGTTCTTGGATTAGTAGGAGGAATCTTACTCATGTTGGGATGTGCTTATTATATTGTTAATAGACTTATCAATAAAGAAGCCTACTTCCAGGCATCCCTATTTTCTGATTGGATCTTTCTACTTCTCTCCTTCACCATTGGACTTTCTGGCTTTTTAATGGACATATTTGAATTCATTAACGTACTTGAGTTGGCATATTGGATGTATGGTGTCCACTTAGTCCTTGTATTTCATCTGATTATTACTGCTACTTTTACGAAATTCGCACATTTAGAATATAGATTATTAGCAGTGTGGTATGCAGAGTATCAAAAACATGTTATAACGTCTGAAGATCACCAACAGGAGTACTAACATTACGTTGAAAAATTAAAGTGTTTGTACGGAAAGTCCCATAGAAAACAACGTAATGTTGTCGTAAAGTGATCCTTCTTAAGCCGTGGATTTCAGTGTTTAATGGAGAGTGGGCTTGAAAGCCAATTTCTAACGATTCTTAGCATCTTGGTTATTTTTTTATTCGGTACAGACAAAAACTGTCGCCTTCTCTTAGACATAGTTCCTTCGCGACAGGTTTCCCGAACAATTCCCGAAGAATGGCTTCATCTACCTTACACACGAGGACATTCGCTTTCGTCAACTTGTACACCAGACAGTTATAGTTTTTCATGGCATAGGAATCGTTTTCTTCAATGAGATCGGGGTATTTACCGTAAAAATCGAATACCTTGACCACATAGTCCACCCGTTGACTCAGGGGTAGCGAGCGAAAATCAATGCGGTAGAGAGAATTCATTTGCTCTATTACCCGATCGGCAATTTTTTTGCCTATCCGATCGAGAATCGTAACTGTCGAATCAATCCCGTGCTCGAATTCAAGTTCTTCCAGGAGGTCCAAAGTAAATTCCACATAAACCTTAGGAAATCTGTCTATTGCTTTCTCATGCAGATAATAGACCAAAGCTGGTCTACCAGTCGACCCTTGTTTCTCGCGGTGAAACACCAGTTCTTCTTTTTCTAGAAGGGTAAGATGTTGACGAACCGCATTGAGACTTAAACCTACGGTTTCTGCAATTTTTTTAATGGAACTTCCTTCCGATTCTTTGAAATTGGCCTCCACTAGCAAATGCTGTAAGATTTTTCTACGAGTTGGGCTTTCTTCTTCTATTGTTTGACTCGTTATAATTCACTCTTCTTTCTTTTTGTTTTTTGTAAATCAAACTGTAATTATCCTAATCCTGCTTAATTAATATATCTGTTTTATACTGAATTTTCCATTTTTATATTATTAACCAATTAATTATATTAAAACTGATTAAGTGTTAATATTTCTATTTCCAGAATCGCTTCATTTATAATGTTTGAATCCAGTTGTTCCAATTAAATGAAAAATTCTAGATTTTTTTCTTTGTACATGCTGTTTAAAACAACACAACACTTGATTCAATGAATTTATTATATTAATACGTTTACTCTTTAAGAGAGAGAAAAATTGCGAAGAAAGCTGAGAGTAGAATGATTTCTGGGTCTTTGTGTTATATAACTAACTATTATTTTATTGTACAATGTTGTTAAAACCATTTTTATAGTATAAACTGTTAATTGTTAAATAAGTTACAAAAAGGAAACTGAGAAAATGAATCCCACTAGCCACTTTCTTCAGAATTTTAGAGGTTTAATTTCTTCATCGACATCCGAAACTGCAAATTACTCGATGGAGATCTTATTAGTTATTATTTTGGGAGGAATTTCGCTTATAATACTCATTGGATTGGTATTTATTTCAGTACCAGTACTTAGAGACTATAATTATGATAAAGAATGGATAAATGAGTATTTGCTTGGGAGAACTAAAAAAATGCAGATAGAATTAAATGAAGATTCCTCGAATGTTGACAGCTTCACAGTAACAAGTAATGCTCCCTAATCTTCCCTCACTTAATTATTTTATTCTCAAAAGTTATTAAAACACCAACCCAACAACTTTAACGAGAACAGCATTAACGTTAATTAGCTTGCGTCTTGTTAATTCTTACAGACTTAGAAAGTATTTTGAGGTTATGTCAACATTTTATTTCTGTACATCCAATTTAAATAATGAGAGAGAGTTTAATTGTTTTATTAATAGAATTAGAGTACTTACCCAGTAATCTTTGGGTTTATACATTTTATGCAGAGTTTAGTGTTTAAACTAACTCTCCAGTCTTAAAAGCAAGAATGCCATTGTTGGTTTACTTCAGTCCAAGCGCGTTTCTTTTTTGATGGACATTTAAATCTGT
>JAEOTF010000003.1 GCA_016840025.1 Candidatus Hodarchaeota archaeon | reverse complement strand
TACTTGAAAAATCTCCTGAATACCAAAAAGAACTATCTGAAGCAACAGGTTTGAGAGGTGGTACTTTCAAGCATCATACTGATATTCTCCAGGATGAAGGTTTTATTACTCGTGAAGCAATAAGAGGTCGTTATTTAATAACACAACTAGGTATAGAAGCCCTCAATCTTGCTGAGATGATACATGTTCGTAAAAAACGAATAGAAGAAGATGAAGAAATAGATATTGACATTGAGGACTAGATTATTCTGGTGAATGCAAATGAGGTTAAGCATCATGAACCGTCCCCTAAAGATAACACACAGTTACGAATATACATTCAATAACAACCAAGTAAAACTTTCACTTGCGAAAAAATCTGTACTCATTCCAATATTTGATCAAAAAAACAATCAACAAATTGGATTTATGTTAGATGGTCCCCTTGGAATAACTGCCGATTTAGTTGTACACTCCGAGGAGGGAGCAGTTGGAGAGATAATTGAAGAAACCTATTCCAAAGTTTTATTTCTACCAGCTGATCTCCCTTTTCTTTCATTAGATCATGTGAAAGAGATATCCCCTTTAGAAGAATTTCATCCTTATGAGAAGTTAATAAGTGATTTTAATATTCATTTTTCTCGTGCCAATATTAGTAATCATTTAAAACAAAAAGGTGTTTTAATCCAGACACTTAAACCAAATAGAACGTGGCTTATTACAAATGATTCTACATTCATGATAAGTTCTCGTGAAGTACTTGGAAGAAGAGGAGAAATGAGATTAATTTGGGTAGGGAGAAAGGAAATTATATTCGTTAATGAAAAAGGTAGAGTAAAATCAACAAAAGATTTCCTTTCATTGAAAAAAGCTCGCGATCTTTTCCATAGAGTTATGGATATCCCTTATGGATCAATTTTCTCTAGTTTTCGTGATTTATTAACTTCAATTTAGAGAAAATTATCCAATTTTTTTCTTATTTTCTGAGCCAATAAATCCGATATTATTGGAGGAACTGATTCTCCTATTTGGTTGTAAACAGAGTCAAGATTTCCTTTAAATTCAAAATTATCTGGATAACTCATCAATCTTGCTTGCTCTCTTGGAGTTATTGCTCTATCTTCAACTGGGTGAATGAATCTAGATTTACCCATAACCGTAGGTGCAATCTTGTTCGAAGGCAACTTTACCCATTGTTTCTGTTCCAATTTAGCTCCTTTGAAAAATACAGCTGCTTGTCCTTCCTTTATTTTATAGAGTTTATCACCTACCTTTTGTGGAAGATGCACAAAATCATGATTAGGGTAGTCATTAGGTAAAGAGGGGGAAGGCAAATCATGTATTGATTCCAATACGCTTTTCGATTTCAAGAAAGGTATTTTAAAAAAAAGATTTGAGACAAACACTCTTTTTCTTGAACTCGGACAACTGTGTTTTTCAGCGTCTATAATGTTAAAGTATATCTTTTCAAAACCTATTTTTTTGAATTCTTCTTTCAGTATAGATTTTCCATCTTTACTAATCATTGGAACTACATTCTCGATAATGAACACTTTAGGTAACAAATCACCAATGATTCTAAGAGCGTGAAATATTAAGTCTCCTTGGGGATCATCATAAAATCTTGACCATGTTGTTGGAAAACGTTGAGGATTAGCTGCTGTAAAAGGTTCACAAGGAGGTGAAGCTAAGATAACATCTGGTGTAGAAATTAATTTCCTTAAGATATCAAGTGAGTGTATTTTTCTTATATCTTCAGATAGTAAAGTTGAATCATTAAAATTTGAGTTGTATGTTGCAATTGCATCTTGATCAATATCAATTGCCAGTAAATCTTGAAAACCTTGTTCTACAAACCCCAAACTAAAACCCCCAGCACCCGAAAATAAATCTATAAAAGAAGGTTTGTTTTGTGCTGGTTCATTGATGTTCATGTTTGAACCTACCTTGAAACAACTGCTTTATGGTGGGCGAAGCAGGAATTGAACCTGCGATCTCTTCCGTGTGAGGGAAGCGTTATACCACTAAACCATTCGCCCTTTAGGAATTTTAAAAAAGTCAGTATTTATTCTTTCTGTTTGCTCTTTTGAGAGAATATAATGCCCCTGAGGCTAACTCCAAACATCATTTTTGGGATGATCCCCTATCCGTTAGCTGAGCTCCTCAGGAGCAACTGTTGACTACCAGGGTTGACCATATTTCATAGTGTAGAATGATACACTCTACTCAATAGGAGCCCGTATGGTAGTCTATTGCCTTTTTTTT
>JAEOTF010000094.1 GCA_016840025.1 Candidatus Hodarchaeota archaeon | reverse complement strand
CCTTACGAATTTTTGAATCTTCACAAGCTTGAGTTAAGACAGAAATTCCCTCTGGGAATCGATCACGAACTCTTAATGCAAACCGGATTGCTTCCTCATATTTTTCTCGTTTAATAAAGTGCTCCAGTTCTCCTCGTGTATCAACAACAGTCATTTTTTGTAAAGTGCGAATTTGTTTGTTAATTTCCTTGTATTCCCGTTTATATTGAGTTTCAAGTTCATTCAGATGCTTTTCAAGTTGATCAATTCTTTCTTCCAATTTACCATACTCTGGATTACTTTGTCCTATTTTGGGTTGAAAAACCTCTTCTACTCCTATCTCTTTAGATATAAGAGATAATTCAATCTCCTTTTTACAGTTCTTGCAATAAATTTTCTCTTTTTTGGAGTAAAGGCTTTTTATTGAACAAACAGGACAGGTTATGTCACTTAAATCCATAAGATACCCCACCAACCTTCTTTTCTTTTATTTCGCCGAGAATCCATAGGTTCCCTTCTCCTTACTAATGCAGATTTGATAATAACTAATTTGAGGGAATTTTTTCGTAATATAGTTCCATTTTAGAACTTGTTTAGTTACAATTTTAAACTTATATTTAAAATCGGTCATTTTTTTACTCCCTTTTCCTCAATCCATATGCTATCGTACTACCTTTTGAAGTTAATGAATAATAATTCGTTCTTAATTTACGGGTAACTTCAACAAGTCTTTCTTTTGATAATTGCGTTAAGTAGCGAGACATAAGCCCCTTTGTTGCATCACCATATTTTTTGCCTATTTCATCTTGTGATAGAGCAGAATCCGCTTCTTTAAGTATTTTCAAAATAGTTTCACCAGGTTTACTTAGTTTTAATGGTGGTAACCAGATGTGGGTAGGATCACCAATGTCTTTTTCAAAAATAAAGAAGTCTGTGATCAAGTCTCGCATGAGAATTGCTGTATAATATAGATTCAATTGCCAAAGGCTTGGACCAGAGGTAGCATTGATCACTATTTGATAAGAAGGATTTTGTGAGGTGTAGTCACTGATTATATCAATTATTTTATGAATAAACTCTCTTTGTTCTGTATCTCGAGAAAAAGGAATAATCTGAACAGAAATCGGCTCAATATCTTGTTGAACCTCCTTAGCAATAGCTAAATATTCTTCTTCGTCGCTTACAAGCAAAATTAGATGGTTCATTGGATAAACTGTCATTCCTTGGTGAACCCAGTCTTTTTTCATCCCCATAGGAGCAATGTGACATACTGGTTTACCCAACAAATGATATCACTCTTTTCATCCGTTTGTGAATATTTACTATTCTAGTAAAGATTTACTTTAAACTTCAATATAAACCTTTCTAGTAAACATAGTATTAAGTCTGAAAAATTTTTTTTTAAAAAATATGGTGTCTTCTAACAGTCCAAACAGTAATACTCTATCAAAGTCAACAGAACTATATCTTGGAGCACTTCTTGAGTTAAGTCATTCAGATGAACTTGTTAAAACCTCATTAATTGCTAAATATTTGAGTATTACCCCTGCATCGGCAACAGAAATGTTTCAACGTCTTTCGCAATTAGGTTATGTTGAATATCAACGTTATCATGGTGTTCGGCTTACTGAGAGAGGATATAATGTTGCTCTAAAGTTGAAACAGCGAATTTTACTTTTAAAGCATTTCTTAGAGTATTATATAGGATTTAATGAAGCAGATGCATTGGAAGAGGCTAATAATTTAGGATATATAATATCTAATAGTTTTGAGCAACGTTTGTGGAAAGTTCTGTTCCCTAGTTTGAAAGAAGATGAAATAGGAGATGCTGAGCAATTGATTACACAAATGAAACAAGCTTCTATAGTTCGTCTTGCAGATCTTTCTATAGGGAAGAAAGGGGTCATTTCAGTAATTCTAGTAAATCCTGAGAATAGAGAGGAGTTAGTTACCTCAGGGTTAGAGATAGGTACTCAAATAACTGCACAAGAAGATAATTATTATTTGGTTAAAGATCAACAGACGAAAATAAGTCCTATATTATTATCCAGAATATATGTTATCACCAGTTAGAAACTTTATTCTCTAATCACCACTGGTACCATTTCAAAAGCATCTACATCTACAAGTCCTTTATCTGTTAGCTTAAGGTGTGGAATTACAGGTAATGCTAAAAATGAAAGCGCCATGAAGGGAGAAGAGATTTTTACTCCCATATTATCAATATATTCATCCATTTCCCTCAATTTTGTTGCAATCACTTCAGGCTTTTCCGTTGTCATAATCCCTGCGAAAGGGAGTGCAATTTGATAAGTAGAATCATTCGTAATAGCTACCAGACCACCTTTATTCGCTATTAATTGCTCCACTGCTTTTAGTATATAATCATAAGTAGATCCTACAGCTATAATATTATGAGAGTCATGACCTATCGAGGATGCTAGAGCTCCATTTGGCAAGCCAAAGTTCTTTATAAATCCTGATCCGATCGTTCCTAATTTATTATGACGTTCTATCACCACAATAGGCAGAATATCGTTTGTGACATCGGGGACAATGTAGCCGTTTTCAACCCTGAGTTCAGCTACTAAATTTTCGGTAAGTAGTGAATGTTCAAGAACGCCAATAATTCTGGCCTTTACAGATGAATCTGACCCCTTCCAAGGAATTTTTAGTTCATTTTCATTTGGGATTGGTTTTACATGTACTGTATCAAGAGCCCATTCTGGATAGAAGAAAGTAGGTAATTCTTTTATTAATTTTCCTTCTCTAGCTATTTCTTGTCCTTTGAAGATAGTGTTTTGTACAATAAAATCTTCCACATTATCAAAAATAGTAATATCTGCAATCTTTCCTGGTGCTATGCTTCCTATATCATAGCTTAACCCAATGTGTTGACTTACATTAATCGTAACCATTTGTAATGCAATTAAAGGATCTAAACCTGTTTTTACAGCTAATCTTAAACTATGATCTAAATGCCCTTGATATACTAGATCATGTGGATGTCGGTCATCAGAGACGATCAAACAATTTCGAGTGTCTATTCTCGCTTCTATTATACCTTTTATTATAGTTTCTAGGTCTTTTGCAAAACTTCCTTCCCGTATCTGTAATTTCATGCCTAATCGTAACTTTTCTAATCCTTCCTCTATTGTTGTAGCTTCATGGTCACTAGAAATTCCTGCACCAATATATGCATTCAAGTTATTTCCTGAAACCCCAGGCGCATGGCCTTCAACGATTTTATTGACTTGTAAAGCTGAATTAATTTTCTCTAGTACTTCAGGAACGCCTAGAAACACTCCAGGAAAATTCATCATTTCTGCTAATCCAAAAGTATCTTCTTTTAGTAATTCTGCTACGTCTTTCGCATTAAGTTCCGCACCTGCATTTTCAAAACCCGAAACTGCTGGAACACACGATGGAACTTCAATCAAATATCTTAATGGTAATTGCTTCTTTTCTTCTATAAGTAGACGTACTCCTCTCGCTCCAAGCACATTTGCAATTTCATGTGGATCAATAACAGTGGTAGTAGTACCATGAGGCGCTATGGCAGCGCTAAACTGTGTTAGAGTCAGCATTGAACTTTCTACGTGAATATGGCTTTCAATAAAACCTGGTGAGATGATTTTACCATCAGCGTCGATCACATTTGTATCTTTACCAATGATATCTGTGCAACTTCCTATACGCGCAATTCGACCCGATTTAACGGCTAAAGAATCATTAATAAGCTCTTTTGTTAATACATTTGCAATTATACCATTCTGAATCACTAAATCAGCAGATATTTCGCCTACTGCGCACTTAATCATCTCAACAGTTCTCGGAGGATCATTAATTATCATAGATTGCCCTCAAAACAAGTGATTTTTTCCCTTCCTTATTGTATTGATTGATGAAATTAAGGTTTTGAGATAAAAATAAATTGAGAAAAAAAGTCAACTTATGCGTTTTTTCACCTATATTCGGTATATATATTCTTCTTCAATACAATCTGTTATCTTATTCTTGAACTGGTTGGCTTTCGAGTTCAGCAGTAGGATCTACTTCACAACTAGATGAATAAGTGACCTTTCCTGAGACTTTGCATCCTGGACCTATTCTGAGATCTTTAGCTTTAATATTTCGGCAGATAACTCCTTTTAATTTTACTGTATCACCAGTAATATCTTCCGTTTCTAGGAGACTTCTCCTATCTCTACGAGGTCTTATTAAAATAGTTGAACCAGTTATATTTCCTTCAATTTTTGTGGATTCGGATATTTTTATTTCAATAGTGTCTTTTGCAGTAAGATCTCCCTTGCATTCAAATGATCCTGTAAGGTACACTGATTTCGCTGAGATTGACTGGTGAAGGACTTCTGATCCTGTTATTCGTAAGTCACCCTCGATTTGAATTTCGCCATGAACGTCACTACTTCCTGAAAATGAAACTTCACCGCTTCCTTTAATATTCCCATGAAAATCAGCCGATCCTGCGACCTTCATTCCTTCATTAACAATGACATCCTTATGAAACTCAGAAGACCCTGCTATCTTAATATAATCTGCTTCAACCGTCCCGAAAAAATCCGCCCCTCCAGCAACCACTACTTTTTTTGTTTTTATATCATCATGAATGTCTGCTCCACCCATTACTTTGACCATTTCTTCGTCAAATTGGACAGTGCCGAATGTTGATGATAATGCTGTCCCTACGGATTCTGCAATTATACTTCCCAGATGTTCTAATGGTTTCAAACTCTCGCTGATGATATCTCCAATAGAATCAACTGTGTGTTCAGCTTTAGCAATTTTAACTTTCAGATTCTTTAAAGGTTCTAATCCTCTTTTTAATGAGTCAGCGAATTCTCGTGTGTCAAATGGTTCATGACGATATGTATGGACTTTCTTCTTCTTTGGTGGTCGAACTCGTGTGGTTTTTGGAGTTTCTAATTTTTCTTTTAATTCATGATATACTTTTTCTGATATTTCTCCTTCTTCAAATCTTTTTCGAAGCAATTCTAGCATTTCTTTATCATTTGTATTCAATTTGATCCGCTCAAGTAATTCTAAATTATCTTTAGATCTGGAGATTCAAGTAACTTTTTACACCTGCATGGAGTACGAAGAAAACATCTTTTTTGAGTTCCTAAAACCATATATTTTTTCCTTTAACCGTCTGGTTAAGAGTTAGTTTTGGTGCTGTTTTAATTATTAACTAAGATGGATTATTCTTAAACTATATTAAAATCAGCAGATCAAGATAAAATGACCTTTTTATCGCCTATCAACCGATTTAATGTGATAAATTCACAACAATTCTTTTAAACAAATCAAAAACATTTGGTAATGCTTTCTTTTCTGCATTAAAGCTTTAATAATAGAGATTGGGAGGAAAAACTCTAACAGAATAAATGGTCATTATTCTGATCTTTTACGGTATTATGGAGGTGCATTATGTAGAGTTGATTGAATACTGAATAAAACCAATATTGAGCCTTGTTCTGGGCTTAACTACTTATTATTGTCTTTTTTGAATGTTTCTGAGGATAGAAATGAATTGTAAGGAATTAATTAGCATTCAAAACAATTTTCCCTCTTATTTTTGTAAATGTTGGCTAATTCTGTTGTTCTTATATTAAGACAATGTTCAAAAATGACTTAATTTAGCATGTAACTAAATATTTCTTCTGCTGAGGACTCATAAAATGATTAGAGAGCTCTGGATACTCCTTAAAAACGAAGGACTCAGTTTATTCCATCATTCTTATGCAGGTGATGCTTTCTATGATCCCCAATTAACCGCCGGTTTTTTTACCTCTATTTCCCATTTCGCTTCGAGCTTAGGAGAAGATGATATCCGTACTATGGATATGGGAAACAAACGAATAACTTATGAACATTCAGGGAATCTTACTTTTGTGTTAGTTGCAGATCTAGGATATGATATCCAAAGTATACTTGATTTGGTTCGTTTACTTCGAACATCGTTCATCCAAATGTTTCCTTATGATTTTTCTAAAGGTTACCGTAAAGATATTTCTATTTTTAATCAATTCCTAGAACCATGCGACCAAATTATCACAGAATTTGAGAGAAGTGCTAAAGAAAAACTAGAATCCTATCTTAAATTTCAAAAGAAACGCGATGCTACAGATGAATGGGAAGGAAAGGAAAAAATTCTTCAGAGAATTGTTAAATCATTTTCAGACTATTTTCTCAATATAGCGGAAGTGGAATACGATCAAAAGCCAAAATCTATAAACTTTAATGATGTTAAGATAACTAAAACAGTCGGTCTTACCGGGATTCGTCTAATGAATGTAAGGTATACAACAGATTTGGGTAGAAGTCAAGCTGCTCTTGCAGTAAAATTCATGGATCCTAAATCAGGAGAAGAAAATGCTGAGAAAATAAAATTCTTAGCTTCGCGAGTTGAGCCTTACAACCAACTGGGGATCACTACTCCAGAAATTATCTATTTTGCAGAAGGAATCACAGTCATGGAAGGTATCCGAGGTGAATCGTTTCGCAAATCACCTGTTCCATACTATACAAAATTACGGATGGCAGGTAGTTCTCTAGCTGCTTTACATGGTTCAGAAAAGGGTCAGATATTTGAAAAAAGATATTCTACCTTAACAGAGCAAGTCCTTCAAAGAGTTCCCACGTCAGATTCCCGGAAAAAAGATATTAAGAATCTTTTCTCAAAACAGTTTGATAAAAGTATCCGAGGATCAACCGAAGGTGGTGCCATCTCTTTTGGCGATTTCCATCCTGGGAATGTTTTATATGAGATTAGTTCTCAAGTACCTCCAATTCTTAGAACCCATTTGATCGATCCCGAATTTCTTGATACGACACCTGTGATCGATAGATGTGAGGATATATGCAATTTTTTTGTAGTTTCTGCAATAAGGGAGTATAAAAATACAGGGAAGCTTATTCAAGTTGGTAAAGATATAAGAACTTTTATAGCAGGATATAATGAAATATTGGCAAGACATTTCACCCAATTACGGAATTTCTATACAAAAGTTGTACCAATTAACTTTCACCTTGGTCAAGGCATTCTCCTTTCTATTTTAAACTATCTAGCTATGCCAGAAACTCAAGGTACCGATACCGTTACTGAGGTAAGTCAACGGCTAGCACTAGTCGAGTTACTCCTCACTTCTCCCTCGCTTGTATCCATTGAAAGCTATGATCATATGTATTCACTTGATTCATGAGGTCAATTACTCATTCTGTATTCGATCCCTCATTTGAGACCCGTAATTCTTGAAGACACAATTCAATTTCCTTTTTCCGAGCAATGAACTCTTTCTCAGCAACATTACCTACGATCAAGTCACGTTCTAATTCATCTAATTCTTCTTCGAGCACTAGCGCTACCTGATCAACATATTCCCGTATCAAATTAAAGAGTGTAGCTAAGAAAGCATCGGTTTCTTTTCGTGTAAGATACATAAATCGTGGTACATAATATCCTCGTATCTCTTTACGAATAATTCCATATTGTTTAAATCTCTTGATATGTTTCTCGACTGCAGGACGTGAAATATTGAGTCTCTTTGCGAGATCTTCAGGATTCAAAGCCTCATTCGAAAGAATCCTGAGAATTTCGAGTCGGGTTTCATTAGAAAGAAGTTCTAATAGAAAAAGGAATTTATTAGCATCTGATGGGACAATTGCGACTTCTTCAGACAATATTACTTCTCCATGCACAATAATAATCACTTATGATATCACTATCACGTGCTAACCTTTTCTTTGGCTCTTCTTTCGGTTTGTTGATGAGAAAGTCGTTGTTCAACTTGTTCTAGGACATTTTCTAATAACACCAAGAAAGCAGACATGTCTTCTGCTTCGATATTTATCTTTTCTCCTGATTTATGTAAAATCAAATTTCGTTTGCGTCTTATACGACCTAAAACACGCATTTCTTCTGTATCTAGAAATTCATTACTACGTAACGTCTCTAAAAGTCCGAAAAAAGTTGAATCTTCTGTAGTAAGATTAAATTCCCTAATAATATTACGAAATAATGTTTCCATTGACCTGTATAGAAACAGGAAGGAAGTTAATTTTTCTTCTCCACTGAGTGAATCCCAAGTAGGAAGTCTGGAGCGAGCAAATTCAATATCAAATTTGATTGAACGAAGCTCTTTTTCATCAAATGCTAGAATTTCAGCAGCTGCCATGTCTATATCAAAAAAAGCTTTCTCAATTATGCCTTTCTTTAGATCAGATATCTTTAACGAATCTAGGATTTCTTCATATAACTTCCACGTCATAGCTTTCCCTACGCGATCTCGTACATACCAACGAATGGTATCAAGAAAGGGTTCAAAGACTGTTTGAGTGTAAACATCCTTCATAAACGCAAAATTCTGTAATGCATTACGTGATAGGAATTTTTCAACTGGAAATTCTCTTAATGCACCCATTTTAGCTAAACGCTCTTCTTTCTTAAATTCTTCTTCCCAAAAGACAACACCAGGCACAACAGTAGGTATATTATCTTTTATTCGCGATAATGAGACTCTCACAAGCATAAGACATGTTAAAGTGAGTGCTCCAAATACACT
>JAEOTF010000093.1 GCA_016840025.1 Candidatus Hodarchaeota archaeon | reverse complement strand
TACTGAAAATCTGCCTCCTTTGAACATGGGAAAAAATCTTAGGATAAGCACGAAAGCATAAATTCCCTGGGTAATAATATAACCATAAATTAGACCTAGCTCTTTGTTATCCCCAATGATAACAAAAAACAATCCAATTACCAAATAACATAATGGTTGAAACCCAACAATAATGAAATATGTTCTAGCAAATTGTTTTGCTTTAATTATTGTTATAAAAACAGTTACCGTTAATTGAAAATAAATAACTAGCGATGTAGCAATTATAAGTATAGTATAGTAGTCTGTTTGGAACAATTGCACTTGTAAGAAATTTAGTGTAAATATTATTGAAATAAAGATAGTTTGTGTTAATAATAATATTGTAAATCCACTTATCACCATATTCTTATAGTTTTCTAAGCTCTTTGATACATCATACTTGACTGTATACCGGAAAATAGCATCAGTCAAACCAAAGGCAGCTAGACCTCCAATAAAACTATTAGTATCTAAGAAAAATTGAAAAAGACCGTATTGCTCCGCTGTTAGAATGTTAGTAAAGATTTTTATAAAAAGGAGGTTGAAGACTTTTGATGTTCCAATAGATAAGGTCACAAATAAAGCAAACCTCGCGGCAGATGTTTTAAGTGTGGTAGAATTGGCCAACTTGCATCACTTTATGATTTTAGAGTTTATAGAAAAAATATCTATTCTTCTTGCGGAAATTCCTTAAAAGGATCATAATCCACATCGAGAAACATTCTTAATGTCATTTCAATATCAAATAATACCGTAAATACATATCCATAATTATGTTTCCTTTGCATATGCTCTCTAAACATTTTTCGTAAAACAGGGATATTAAACAACCTTCTTCTTTCTGTCCGAGGATCAAACAAAACTGATTCAATCAATTCACGATAGGAGGTGCTTTTTCTTAACCATTCGTTTGGATCAACATAAATCGGACTTTTCAATAAGTGTAAACGGGTTATACGTTCTAATCCTCGGAGTGTTAAGAGTTTCAGCTCCGAGAAATATTGCTTCACTTTATTCTGTTTTGCTCTATTCAAATAAACAAGACTTGTTGAAGGAATCTTTGTGATTTCAGGAAAAAACTTCTTATAAACCTTCAAATAGATTTTCCGATCTTTTCTATGATTTAAAGGTATTTTTATAGCATGATCAAAAAATTCTCTCCCAAAAAATGGTAAGTGAACAATGCCATAATCCTCGCCTAATAGTGGCCCTCCAGATCTAATTTTCCTCCTAGCATAGTTGTCATACACCAAATATTCATGTATTCTTGACGTTGATTCATTCAAATCGTAATTTAATTCTTTTACTTGGTTAAATCTGGAATTGTCATAATTTTCAACTTCGACTCGAAACTCATCAGTGAAAGTTTGCATAAGATATTTTCTATCTATTTGCAATTCAGAAAACAACTTGCTTTGAACAGATTCAGAATTTGAACCTCCAAGTACTACATCACCAAAATAACCATCATAAATTATAAAATTACATTGTGGAAATCTACCAGTCGCCTGTCTAAGGCCTAGTTTGATAAAACTCACTAAATGGTTATTATACCCCTCAGAAATCCATAAATGACGTTTAGCATTGGTAGCTACTAGTTCACTATTGACTTCATAATGTATTAATTTATCTTCCAAATCATAATGTTTGATAATCTTTTGAGCAAATTTGTATTCATTATTCCTTTTGTATCCAAAATTAATTATTGCATCTATATTAATTCCTGTTTTAATGAGCATTGCAAGAATTAGGCGAGAATCAAGACCTCCACTTAACCACATTATTTTTCTAGCATCCTTCTTCAGGTTTTCAAGGTTTTTGCTAAATAGAGTATAGATTTTGGATTCTGAATCAACCACATTAAAATCGATAATCTCTTTTGGAAAATTTGTATAGGAGGTCAAGGAAACTTCATTTGTAAGTGAGGAATATCTGATGACTTTTTTTGGTTCTACTATAGAAATTTCGTTTAATAGTGTACTCTGACCCCATTGGAATTGATACAGGATCATTTCAATTAAAGATTTTCTGTTTAAACTGAATGCTGCTTTTCCATAATAATTTATAATACCCTTGATTTCCGAAGAGAAAAAAAAATCATTTTGTACCGCTGTATAGTAGAGTGTTTTTAATCCAAAATAATCTGAATACACAAAAAGCTGTTTTTTATTCTTATCATATTTAATTATTAAGGCGTTCAAATTTTTAATATCTTCTGGTGAAGTAATCACTTTTGTCTTAAGAATAGAGGGTTGAGAGCCTTCAATTACTTGGTCAAATATGATAACTGTGATAAAATCTTTCTGGTCATCTAAATGATAATTCTCGTGATTAAAAAAGGTCAATCCTATAATAAAATTCTTACTAACCCGAATTATTTCCGTATTTAAAGCTGAATTTCTCTTCATTACATTCAAGGAATTTATAAATTTCTTATCATCGATATTCAAAGAGATTAACCCAGCAATTTTCATTGTTTTGGCTCCGTCAACGTTCTGAAAGGAAAATCTGTTTTCAGGAATAATCATGAATTGATATGATAATTTCATTTATTTTCAGGATTCTTGATTGCTCTCCATGAAAGACCCTCAAATCAAGATTTCCTGATAGATCTGTCTTAACTTTTCTGCCTGAGTTTTAGAATTAAATTCTGCAAGGATATGATTTCGAGCATTTAATCCAAACTGTTTTCTTAGATCATCATTAATTATTAAGTCATTTAATGCTTTTTCTAGGCCTTCTATATCTCTTTCAGGAACTACAAAACCAGTTTTGTCATTTAATACTATTTCGGGATTTCCTGAATGAAAAGTAGTTATACATGGCTTTCCACAGGCTGATGCTTCCATCAACACAACAGGAGTTCCTTCCGAATCTCCGTTCTGACTTGTGATACTAGGTAGTATAAAAATATCACAATTCTGCATAAAATCTATTACTATCTGTCTAGGATTTGAAGTCGAATAATTGTCGGTTATTCTAACGTTATTCTGAAGCCCCAATGATTTAATTAAGTTTTCTATTTGATCCTGCAGTAGACCACGACCGACAATATCAAATGTAATATTCTTATACTCTTTATTTACTTCAGAAAAAGCTCTAATTGCATCCAATATGCCTTTTTTCTCTGTAAAATGAGCAACAAGTAAAACTTTTATGCTTTGATCGTCTTTACTCTCTAATCTTTGCGTTTTTGTTTTGAATTTACTAATGTCTATTCCTAAATGATGTTTCTTTATTTTTTTAGGTGGACACCCTAATTTGCTTATACGTGCAGTCATATGGTCACTTAAAGTTAGAACTTGATCTACACTATCGAACAAATTTTGATAATAGCTTGAATCATATTTGTGTTGATATGCATCATATCCGTAAAAAGACACAATTAATGGTTTCTTATACATCTTTGAAATTGGCCAGATTAAATGTCCAACAGGCCCAAAGTGAGCATGTATAAGATCAAAATCAAGTTGATTTTTGTTAATAACTTTCTTGATTGAGCTCAGTCTTTGATCAAATGTGATCCATCTTGTATTACGTGTTTGAGTAAAAAGCGTCCTAGGATAGATCACTTCTACATTCTTGTAGGAATAATTTTGAGGGAGATGTTCTTCTTTAAGAAATTTAAAAATAAAACTCTTGATAGTAGTAAAATGTATGAGCGAAATTACTGTAACTTTTGAAAACACATCGCTAATGTCATCCAATTGATTTTTGATAAATATTCCTTTAATCAAGTCTCGTGTTAAAGTGGGGAAAGCCTCTGAAATAGTTAGTAATCTTGATTTATTCAATTGGTTTTCCAAATATTTCACCCATACTTTCAAATGGTTATTCTGGCGTGATTTCAGAAGCTCTGATATGTTTAGGAGTTTTTATGTCGAATATTTTCAATCTTGCTAAGTTCTTATCGTTTAAAGAATGTAAATAGTTTTTTGAAAGTAGGACTTTTTTTTCAATTCGGCTTAATTAATGTCAAAGTTGATCATTATTTTAATATTTTAATGAATATTTCAGAACCCGATAGAAATCCTAACTATTTCTAACTATTTCTTATTAAAGTAGTCGACTATAGCAGCTATAATATAATCGACATCTTCTTCTGTTAATTTTTGATGAAGAGGAAGTGTAACGGTATTTTTTCCAAATTCCTCGGCTATAGGATACTTTGAGGAGTCATAACCAAGATTCCTATAATAAGAAAATGATGGAATAGGTGTATAATGAATACTTGTACCAATATTTTTCTTGTGAAGAAATTGGCGGAATCCTTTTCGACTCCCCTTCTTTAATAGGACGGGAAAGATATGATGGGAATGAGTGACATTCTTTACGATTTCCTGAATCTGTATGATTTCATTGAGCTCTTCTTCTCTAATGCGCTTGAGGTAATAATCATAAATACGAGACCGTTGAGCATTCATGGTATCGATTTTTTTGAGCTGCTCAAGACCAATAGCTGCTTGCAGCTCTCCCATCCGATAATTATAACCTAATAAGGTCATATCGTAAAGTTTATCTTCTTCCTGCACGCCTAATAGATGCCTACTCCATGTTGGCTTATCCAGACCATGGCTTCTTCTTACACGTAAAGTTTCCGATTGTTGATTTTCCTTAACAACTATCATTCCACCCTCTCCTGTGGAAAGGTTTTTGTTGGAAAAAAAAGAGAAACATCCAAAATCACCAAATCCACCCACATGTTTTCCTTTATAGTATGTTCCTACAGCATGGGCGGCATCTTCGATTATTATCAACCCGTACTCATCGCAAATCTCGCAAATCTCATCCAATTTTCCAGGAAGACCTGCAAAATGAACTGCAACGACAGCTTTTGTTTTTGGGGAAATTTGTTTTTTGATCATTTCAGGGTCAATATTCCATGTTTTTGGATCTATATCTGCAAAAACTGGAGTAGCTCGTTCATATAGAATACAATTGGCACTAGCTACAAATGAAATCGGTGTTGTAATGACTTCATCACCGATACCAATACCAGCTTCTATTAATGACAAATGTAAAGCAGAAGTTCCGCTAGAAGTTGCTATAGCAAAAGGAAATCCAATATATTGGCTAAATTGTTCTTCAAAAAGTTTTGTCATCGGCCCCATCGTCATCCACTCCCCTCGAATTACTGATATTGCCGCTGAAAGCTCTTCTTCACCATAATCTAGATCTGATACAAAAATCTTGGATTTCATTATTATTGCAACCTATCATCCAGAGAAAATCATTTAAACGTAAAAGATTGGGAATATAAGTTTATATTATCTCTTATCCACTGAATTGTCTCTTCCAGACCTTGTTCTAATGTATATGTGGGCTTCCAGTCTAGGTATTTTTGAGCTAATGATATCTCAGCACAAAGACGTCTAACCTCGCTTTGATCTGGTCGTAATTTTCTTTTGTCAAGTAAAATTCTTGCTCTAGGATTAATCCTAGAGATAATATGCTGTGCGATAAATTCTATCTTCGTTTCTACCCCCGTACCTAAGTTGATCGTTTTTCCTTTTATTGTTTCACGTTTTTTTACTGAACGTGTAAATCCTTTTACAGTATCCTTTATGTAGAGGAAATCACGCGTCGTTGTAATATCTCCCAATTTTAGATCCTTTCCCTGCAATAATTGAGTAATTATTGTAGGAATCACTGCTCGTGAAGATTGTCGTGGGCCAAATGTATTGAATGGTCGGATTGTTACTACAGGAGTATGAAAAGATAAGAAAAAGCTCTCAGCAACCTTATCAGCAGCAATTTTACTTGCGGAATAGGGTGATTGTCCTGTTACTGGATGCTTTTCATCAATCGGAACATATTGTGCGGTTCCATAAACTTCACTTGTGGATGTATGCACCACAAATTCTGTTCTCATATCTTCGACCGCCTGCAAGATATTCAGGATGAATTTCACATTAGCTTCAAAATATTCTCGTGGATTAACATATGAATATGGTATTGAAATTAATGATGCTAAGTGAAAAACATAATCTATATCCTTAAGGGCTTTTCTTGTTGCGTAAGGGTCTTTTAAATCGCCATAGAACATTTCTATTTCATTATTATCTGGTATAAACTTTAAATTTCCAATATTACCACTAGAAGTATAACGGATAAATGCTCTGACTTCAGCCCCCAGACTCATGAGATATTCTACTAAGTGACTTCCGATGAATCCACCTGCCCCTGTTACTAGAGTTTTTTTATTTTTCCAGTTCATTCTGATCTAGTCCCGCTTTCTTCTCAAGATTTTTAATTTTTTCATAAAAGAGCTTAAAATTCTCCTTTCTATTACAATTTTTCAAGGCCCATTCATAGGATTTTGCGCCTAATGCTTTACACATTTCAGGATTGTTTATTAGATATATTGTTTTTTTCTTAATATCATCAATCGTTGGTTGAACAATAATTCCAGTAATTCCATCATGAATGTTTTCGCCTACATCACCCACGTTAGTCGTCAAAATTGCTAGTTTATTCACCATAGCCATCATTAAAGTTAATGAAACCCCATCACTTTTAGGGGCTTGCAAATAAATGTGTGCTAATGCAAAAAGTCCTTGAAATTCTTCATCAGTTAAATAATCTGTCAAAATAATTTGATTTACCAGTCCTAGATCAACAGCTTTTTGTTTCAATTCTTCTTTATAAGGACCATAACGAGCAAAGATACACATAAGATTTGAATTAACTTTTAATATCTATACTGCCACATTAAATAATAACGGTGCATTTAAATTATAATCCAAGCGACGCTGAAAC
>JAEOTF010000092.1 GCA_016840025.1 Candidatus Hodarchaeota archaeon | reverse complement strand
TTTTAATATTTTAAATAATATAAAAGAAATGATAATTTGAGTATTTTAATACATTAATGTTTCTTTGTATTAAATGATAAATTTCATAGTATTGCAGATTGGATTTGAATAATTTTGAACAACAACAAAGGGATAGAATTTGTCAGTTTTGATCGAGCTGCAGGATTATATGATAAAACCAGAGCAGTCGCGCCTTCTGCTTTAACAGATTTTGTAAATTTGGTTATTGATAATGTAACCACAAAAAAATCTCCTCTAATTTTGGATATTGGAGTAGGCACAGGTCGAATCGCCCGTTTCTTTCAAAATGTGGGATATAAAATAATTGGAATTGATGTTTCAGCAAAAATGATTCATGCAGGCAACTATCAAGGGTATTCAAGACCAGATCTAATCTGTGCTGACGCACGTAGTATACCTATTCGATATAATCAATGTGATGCTATTATTTTAATACATATCCTTCATCTTATCAGGAATTGGAAAAAGGTGTTACAGGAAGCATTACGAGTTCTAAAAAATGATGGAACTCTTGTTACAGGAAAAATTTATGCCAAGCCTGAAAAAGAGGTTTTTTATTCAACTTACTATGACTATGTAACAAAAAAAGGAATAGATACTGGACACATTGGAGTTAAAAATCTGCAAGAAATTGAAAATTTCCTTAAACAGCAGAACTACAGAACTATATCTGTTCAATCTAAGACTTTCAATCATTCAGGAGATTTATTAGACTTAGTAAACTGTTTTGATAATTGTTCATTTAGCACACAATGGAGTATTCCCCTAAATATTCATAAAGAAGCAATGAAACAATTGAAAAAAGGGATTAAAGAGGAAAGTGGAGAGAAGATTGCACTGCAATCCGTAATTGAAATACAATTCTTTTCTAAAGACTAGTTTTTCAGTAGTCTCTCCGATAACTATCACGGCCATAGGAACGTCTTCTTCGACGCATATCTTCATGTTCGGGCTCAGACATATCATTTTCGGTGTTGATATCGCCCAATTCTGATTCTACTTCAGTATAAGTTCCATAGCGCCCGAGATTTAATCGTAGATATCCACGAAAAAGACCACAGTAAACATTGTTTAGTTGATATTCTTTCCCTGTTTCAAAGTCACTAATAGCTTCATTCCAAAGGGTAAGAGTTACACATCCTGTATCATCGGCTACAACCGCATCTGCTACTTGGTTGGTTTCACCTGTTTTTCTTGTTGTAACTTCTCTCGACTCACCAACGTTTACAACTTGCACATTCAGTTGTAGATTGCGGGATTGTGGAGTTAATTCATTAATCTTCACTATCTTTAGTTCAATTTCTTGTTCTTCATTCATTATTAACACCATCTTACCTTTCTAAGAAAAAAATTCATTATTCTTTGTTAGAATTGTATTTAATATATATAAAAAGAAATATAAAATGGGTAAAAGCTAATCCAAGATCATTAATATGTCAAATTGCTTTTATAAAGGATTAGAAGGAATTATACTTAATATCTTCTTCCTCGGTTATAACCTCGATCTCTACTATAACCTCGGTCTCCGCCATAACCTCGGTCTCCGCCATAATCTCGTCTATATCGTCGTCGGCGCATATCTTCATGTTCAGGCTCAGACATATCATTTTCAGTGTTGATGTCGCCCAATTCTGATTCTACTTCAGTATAAGTTCCATAACGTCCAAGATTTAATCGTAGATGTCCTCGAAAAAGACCACAGTATACATTACTTAGTTCAAACTCTTTTCCTGTTTCAAAGTCGTTGATAGCTTCGTTCCAAAGGGTAAGAGTCACACATCCAGTCTCATCAGCAACAACCACGTCCGCTACTTGATTTGTCTCTCCACTTCTTCGAGAAGTGACTTCACGTGGTTCTCCAGTCTGATGGACTTGCACATTTAATTTCAAATTTCGCGACTGTGGTGTCAACTCATTGATTTTCACAGTCGTTAATTCTCTTTCTTCACTCAAATCGTACACATCGTCGTTACGCACACAAGTGCGTTGTTTATTCGGTTGGTTATGTAGTCGCTCAACTTCACTACAAAAATATTCCTTTTTTCATAACAACATACACAGCAGGAAAAAACATCCTTGACGGATGAAGCAACTATTATTAGTTTCTCGATGTAGATATGTTCGGATTTTTTGAAGAGGATAATGAAACGATCTTATAAGCGCGCTGATGTGTTTCTATAAATCGCCAAGGTTGTTTTAATGCTTTGAAAAATGTACCGGGTTTCAATCCTTTAGATAATTCCTCAAAATAAGCAGATAATATTAGAGCACGTTCTTCCCAATCGTATGATTGGACATCGGTATATGCAGCTTTACGTAACTTCTCTAAATCATATTTTTCATCATATACTTCACATATTGCTTTAAAGTAGCCATCGACAGTTGGATCAACGACGATTGCATTGATATCGGGTCGAACAATTTCTAAAACGGATTGTGTTGCAGCAACAATAACTGGGAGTCCCGCAGAAAAGGATTCTAAAACCTTTAAAGGGGAGAGAGAATAGATATTATGAGCATTTACCTTATATGGTACAACTATTACATCACATGCCTTCATATAATTACAAACTTGCTCATGAGGTACATATCCTTTTAAAATTACGTATTCAGCCAATTTTAACCTTTTTATAAGTTTTTCTAACCGTAATAGGTCTGGATCGCTCGGGGATCCACCTAAAATAAGCAAATGCAATGAGTTTCTTCCAGAATCCACAACCTGTGAAATAGCATAAAGGAGGTCATCGACACCCTTCCAGGGGGTTATATTTCCCGCATAAAGAATGATAAGTTTTACATCTTTTTGAATGAGGGTATTATTATCTTTATATCTAGTAAATCGGTCGATATTTACTCCTGAAGGTGCTACCACTGTTGGAGGAGTTTTAATACCGTGATAGCGCCAAATTTCAATGAGCTGTGTAAGGGTAATTGAAATTAACCCATCGCACTTTTGGATAAATGACGCTTCCCAACTAATGTAAAATTTCCCTATTAACTTGTGAAAGAAATTTTGTATCCTTGAACCTGTTATATACGCAGGATCAAGAACTTGTGTCAGAGCTAGATCATGAGGTTCAAAGACTATTCTTAATTTGTGCCAATTCCGGGTAAACGTTGCTAAGGAAGCAGCATAATGGTCACGTGTGTAAATAATAGCATCGGGCCAATATTTAGCATATCGATAAGCTAAAACAACCGATTGGATGTGACATTGTATTTGAGCACGTATACCAAAAATATGAAGACCTATCACACCAGATAAACTTCGTTTCTTAGCTGATTCTGGCTTTTTGTAAGGAATTGGAATAAACCTGATAGTGAAATTCTTTGATACATTGAATAGTTCATAGAGGGATTGAGTGAGATCAGGGATAATGCTAAGTATTAAAACGACCTGATGACCCTGAGAGGCAAGAGCTTGACAATTATGTACGAGGGCTACAAGCTTTGCCCGTACTTTCGAATCAACTGGGCCACCAATACAAAGAATTCTCATTTGGACGTCTCTTTCGGGAACCCAGCAACTTGTATTAATTTCTTTGCTTATGCCAGACAGTTATGCAGAAAATTAATTTTAGAACAAAACTTCTTTAATAGACTTGGAAATGCGTATTAATTTACTTCCTTACAATTTACCATTCTCTAATCTTATCTTTTATTCTCCCATTGTCAACATCTTCAATATTTATTTCATCATTCTCTTCTTCTAACTCAAAATCCTCTTCCCTCATTATTTTTTTGTAGTAATATTCTTTAAAAGTTGATCCAGCCCATGTTCGATCAGGAAGTCTGTTCTTAGCTCGTAAGAAACGGGTATAAAAATAGGTGTATTCATCTTTAACCCATCCTTCGTATTCTATCCATAATAGAGCTAGAGTTGCAATTGATATTTCAATTATGGCAATTGAGAATAATAAATTAAATTGAGCATTAGTCGATTCTACGATGACCCCCCCGAGAATAAAACCAGCTATGGTGAGAGTAATTGGGTCAGGAAACATGGTAAATATCGTATTAATTCCGAAAAATTGTGCTTCTTTACCTTCAGGCACTAGATCTGCTGGTAGGGACATTACAATGGTAGAAAGACCAATGATCGAAGCTCCACCAAAGAGTGTTATGAGTGCAGTTCTTCCAACAGGGTAACTAATCTCAATTCCCCCAACACTTGTATTTAGTACACTATATTCAAGACTTGAGGCTGTCATTAAAAAGAAAATGAAACATATGTATAGAATAGAAGCTAAAGCGCCTGTTCGAACTTTCCCTATTTTGGTAACAGATATACCAATCGGAATCGCGAACAGTGCAGCCATTATGGAAAGCCATAGTAAAAGTAATACAGTTTCGTCTATAGTTGCATCAAGATTTTCTTTAGTGAATAGAACCCAGAAATAATTTATCGTGCCTGTGCCTAATCCCCAAAAAACTTGGCAGATTAGCATCTTACCGAATTCACCTCGTCCATACGCCCATAGAAGTCGAGGGGTAGCTATTAGATCTTGTATAGTCTTATCGGGTGGAAAATCGGGATTGATTTTAGGAACCATAAGAGCAGTTATTACTGTAGAAATGAAAAAGACGAAGGCGATGATAATAAACATCTCGGGGTATTGACCTTTTTTTGCTAGGGGAGGAAACAACCACACGGCAATTCCAGTACCTACTGATGAAAAGAGTGTTCTAGCAAGAGCAGACCATCCTCGCGCATCTTTCTCAAAAAGTTCTGACATGAGTGCCTGGAATGGACTTGCAGTAATCCCTCGTGCTATGGAAACGAAAACAAATAGCAAAATCGCCATAATCCATAGTTCCTCATTTCCTTTGAGAAGTAAATATCCTACAACAAATAACACAGCTATTGCTGTACCACCTGAAACAACAAATGGAATGCGATTACCGTACTTACTTCTCAGATCATCGCTGAAAGCTCCCGCAATTACTGTTGTTATCATATATGCAATGACACAGAAGCTTAGGGTAAACGAGTACATCGATTTTTCCAGTCCAAGTCCCCCCTCTTCCTCTGATGTCATGTATTCAACTAGATACACAGTAAAAAAGCCTAATAAGAGACCTATTCCAATATCATAGACCGATGAACTAAACAACAATTGGAGAAACCGGATACGATCTCTCATATGCCGGTATTGAAAGGGATATTTCATGAGATGACTCTTTCCAGCGAGTAGGAGTGTTTTTCCTACTTAAAAAGATCGTTTTATACGAATTAGCCGATTCTTCATGAGTTTTTTTAAAAGATAATCAATGCTAAAAAAACACCAAAAAAACATAATCATACGAAATGTTGTAATTAAATTTAATTAAAATATATATAAGAACCAGAAAGTAATTTATTATGAGAAAACAATCTCCCAAGGAAAAATTTTGAAATTTTCAAGACCTTATTTATACAATCTCTTGTATTCCACTTGTTAATCTACACCATTATTGAATTAAAAGGAGTTGTAGTATTTTAGGAATTAAATTGAATACAGAAAACTGAAATTTCTTTACTATAGAAGGTAAGAAATAATGAAAAACCGAGTCCTTCTTCAGCAAGAACAGTTAAAAACACATTTATTATTGTTTTTATCCTTTGGAATAGCGTTAATAATACGAATTACTGTAATTGGGGAGTATGGACTTAGTGAAGACGAAGTTGTGAAAGCACTGGCTTCACAGAGCTATATTAAGCTTAACTTCTCAGTAAATGCTTCCCATCCCGCTTTAATGAAGTTTTTAATTACCATCTCGGTATTAATTATAGGAGAAACGGAATTTGCATTAAGATTACCAAATGTTATTATTAGTGCACTAACGGTATATCCTATATTTTATTTAGGAAAAGAGCTTTATAATAATGAGACAGGGGTTTGTGCAAGTTTTCTATGGGCTTTCCATATTCCTGCAATTTCTTTCTCAACAACCGCTAAAGAGGATTCTCTTCTCACAATTTTCTGGGTAATTTCAATCTATTTCTGCATTAAAGCCAAATATGATCTTCGATATTTACGTTATTCAGGTATAACATTAGGATTAGCCTTAGCGTCTAAATATACCGCTGTAATGTTGATTGGTATGCTAATAATCATTCACTTAGTAATTCAAGATAAAAGTGTGAATCTATCTTCAATTCAAAGATTTATTACATTGTCTATTCCACCAGCTATGATTAGTTTTTTTGTAGTAAACTTCCCGATTCTATTTCCTGATACTATAGCAAACGTAATCAAGCATTACTCACCGAAAACTCCTGAATATACCGGATGGATAATGATGGGAAAGCTTTTTGAGCAACGGCCGCCATATTACCTTTTACTTCACATTATTGTAAAAACTCCGCTTCCCTACTTAATTCTCCTCATTATTGGACTTTTATATTCTATCAAATATAGATTTCAAGCTGATAAAATACTCTTGCTTTGGATAACAATTCCTTTATCCATTCTTTCTGTACTAACGTATGGATATGTTCGTTATTATCTTGTTCTAGTTCCTGCTATAGTATTATTATGTGCTCATGGACTTTTTCAATTCTTAGCTTGGCTTATTACTCGAATTAATGAAAGCAATATAGAATTAAGCCCTGGAATTATCAAAACGATCCCTATTATTATAATAATCTTAGTTTGTTTCCATTCTCTCTTTATTACAACTGAAGTATATCCATACTATCGTATGTATGTTAATGAAATTGGTGGAAGTTCAGAAAAATCAGGCTATTATTTTCCACAGGATAGTGTATATGATTATCTACTTCGGGAAGCTATCCAATGGGTTAATGAGCATGCTCCCCCCAATTCATCTATTGCTATAGTATCGTCCGTTGTAGGTGAATATTACGGACGAGAAGATCTACAGTTTACTTCCATAAAAGATCTTCCCGAAAACATCGATCAATGGGATGTTTACAATATGTCCTACGCTATTGTTCAGGATTCACGAGTTTTTTATGAAAATCAAAAGCAAATAGAGAATCTTCGAGCAAACCGAGATGTTGAGACAGTTTATAAGATCTCCCATACAAATGTTGCTGAAGTATTCGCTCTTCAAACTTCTTTCGAATAAAAATAATATAATTCTGATAAAAAAAGACTGAAAAGGATCACTCTTATTTTAACACTGATTTTACAAGATCTGATAAGAAAATCAATAACAGTTATCAACCCACATTAACAATAAGAAAATTCTTTAGGCTCTTATACATCAAAGCTGGAATTGAGGTTTAAAACTGTCTCTCTCATCACATGTACTTATTGCGGTCATTTTAGCCCAGTATTTTGATTTCGGCATACTTTTTTGGATGATCTTAGGACAGATTGCCCCTGATCTCTTTAAAGCATTTATTTTTACTGGAATAGATAAAAGACCCGCTTGGCAAGTTCAAAAAGAGCTTCCTATGGGTATTACGCATGTACCAATGTTTCATATAGGGATCGGAATATTAATTTGGATTTTTCATCCTTATTCTATCTGGCCAGCTATTTCCTATGTTTTCGGAGCAATTTTACATTCATTGATGGATTTTGGAGATCAATATGGCGTGTTATTGCTCTATCCTTTCAAAAAGGAACTTATATCAATCCGTCATATTATCGGAAGGCCATTGTGGAACTGTGGTAGTGACTGGAGTGGTGCAGTAGATGCCAGAGCCTATTTCATGACAATTGGGGGATTTTTTGAAATCGGAATCTTTCTATTAGCAATACCAGGTGTGTTTCAAATTTTTGAAAATGGAAGTTATGAAACAACATTTGAAGCGGTATTTGTTGGTACTTTTGTGCTTTATAACTTCTTATTGTTACCAATATTATTTTTATTTCCAATTATACTTAATGTTCCAGTACCTAAAAGCCTTAACTATCGTATTGTAAACTGGAGAACACCAAAAGAGTATGAGGGGGAAACACCAAAAGAGGCAGTAACCGCACAAAACCAGATGGGCATCTTAATGGGATTAGCATTCATATTTGCGTTTCTTTTCTCATTTGGATTTTTTATATAATAGAGATACTTTCATCTCATAATTGTACGAGGACTCTCCAATTGCTCCAATAGAGGGCAAAAGCTGTTGATGCTGCAGAATTAGATCTAATTCCCTAAGATAAATCTAAAGTAGCTATAACTTTCTGCACACGATTCCAAAATTCTAACGGTAATGACCATTGAAGTTTTCCTATACGTGTGAGTCCACGAACATAGAAAAGAAATAATAGTGTAGTCATAAAAATCATAAATCCCATATAACTAACCCCTATATAATCCGATATCTCTCTTAACTTGAATAGGAGTCTATCAAAAGCCCATATAGTTCCAATCACCAGATAAAGCCAATAAAACTGTTTTTCTCGTTGATTAGTAGTTATAACTAAGTAATAAACTGCCATATAGGGAAGAACTACTGTAATATGACCGATACCGCCCTGAAACTCCAATAGATTGTTTGTCATCATAACCAAAGCAAATTTTTCAAAAATATTCAAATTATCTTCATGCAATAGAATGATGGTACAAAGAAATAATCCGAACAACCATACTAAGGTCACAAGTTGATTGATACCTATAAAATCTCCAATAACACCGACTACAGCTCCATAAGAAACACCACCCCTATGGGAAGTTCGCCAAACTAGAGCATCAAAATAATCTGGAAGAATGAAGATGACAGGGAGATGGAAAAAGATGATCCACAATCCCAGATAAACTGAGTACTTAAATCGCTGCTGATAGGTTTGAAGAGACCAGATTAAAAATGGAGCTATGTAAATTGGAAAAAGTTTGATTGAAAAGCCTGCAGCAATAAAAGCAGCACTCGTAAAATATTTCTTCTGATGCCAAAAATAAATAGCAATAATAATAGTAGAAGCAGTTCCAAGGCTTCCATGATTGTTGAAAGTGTCTATAATATTCATCGGCATGAACAAAAAGAGACAACTCAAGCCAAACGCAGCGTGATCCTCCACACCATATCTATTAAGTAATTGATAAAAACAAAAACCACCCAGTGCAGCTAATATCCAGTAAGGGAGATTCATTGCTACTGAGAGACAATAATAAGACTTTGTAGGACTAAGATTGTAAGCAATTATCCATCCCCATACAGAAAGGACAGGATATTCATTACTTGTAAAGTCCTTATATGGGTAAAGACCTTTATTGTACTTAATCCCCCATACGATGTTGTTATAGTAATCAATGAAGGGATCAATAGTGAGTAATAGAAGAAATGCTTGTAATAAGATATAAATTAACCCCATAAAACAGATTTCTCTTGTGAATTTGGGTTTAGGAACCACTTCAAAATGCGATTGTTCTAAGTCTGTTGAATCGTGCCTAATATCAGCTGGATCATTGTTGTCAGTGGAATTCTTCTGCTGCATCATTGATTTCCTCTGATTTCATATTCAAGCACGTTAAACAACAATCATTTTATTAATTAGTGAACTACTTAGCAACCTGGTCTTTGTAAAAATACAAACATGTAGAGTTATTACAAATCACTAATAGGTTTTTTCTCAAAAAAATTTGAAAAAACTGTTTCCTATCTGTCTCTAATCGATAATGAATCAGAATTATTACCGGTGATGCCGATAAAAAGCAAACAAAAGGATCTAATGATTGCAGTTGGAATTTTAACTCTAGCGTTTATTCCTAGAATCTTCCAACTAATGAAGACGATAGCTCCTAATGGCGTGGATGAAGGAATCCATCTGATGCAAGGTAAACTCTTAAACCAAGGTTTTTCACTTTATACTCAGATAAATTGCCTTCAAGCACCGGTTGCAATCTTTCTATATGCTGTTATAAATGGAGATCCATTTCTAGCTAAATTTTTATCGGTATGTGCTTCATTAATTGCGATTAGTCTTATAATGGTCCAAGCTCGTGAATTATCTGATACATTAGGTATGACAGTTACGGGTGTGCTTCTAGCTCTGGAATTATACTTCCTTAAAGAAGCACGATTGGCATCTATTGACATGCTTTGTTCTTCGTTCCTAGTTATTGGATTTTTTTTTCTCATAAGATATGTTAAAAGGGAAAATTTCCTTAATTTGATACCTGCAGGGGCATTTATGACCATAGCAAGCTTAACTAAACTCTTTGCAGTAATTCCAACAGTTATAACAACAATCTATCTAATTTGGAAGAAACGAAAAGAACGAAAAGAAGTAACCCTCTACATACTCTCAATGATTATTACAGCACTCGTTTTTCTAACACCATTAAATCTTAAAGCAACGATAGAAAATATCTTTTTATATCAAACGAAGAAGGGATGGCGTAGTATTATCGAATGGATAATAATTATTTGTGAATACCTTTGTGTAAATGCTGTACTCATTGGTTTAGCTTGTGTGGGGATTTGGGTGATCATTAAGAATCTTGGTGAAGACAAAGACCGAATTCAGAAGGAAATTATGTTAATTTGGTTATTTTCCTTGTTGATAGCTATCATTCCTCAGATCAGGATAATGGGGCATCATATGGTACTATTTAGTCCTATATTAGCCTTGTTTGCGGGATATGGGACAAATTATATCATTTCACAGGAAAATTGGTCATCAAGAATTCTTGGTTTTAACATCGACAGAAAAAAGTTGGTTAGAGGATTAATAACAATAATTATACTTACATCTGCCCTAAATTTTGGTGCTTTCATAACTTTGATGATATTAGAACCTCAACCAAGAGAAACACCGAAATATATCGCAGCAGAGATTCTAGAAGCAGTTACTACTCGCAAAGATATCGTCATAAGCGGAGATCCCGAAATCGCATTATTGGCAGATCGTAGTATTCCACCGGAATTAGTAGATACCGCTGAAAACCGATATCCCCCATTTGATGATGAGTATTTAATTCAAAAAACTCTTGAATATAACGTAACTGCAGTTGTTATAGCCTACAGGCTAATCGATTTTGTAAATTACCGAGAATTTCTCAACACGCAGTTTACGCGTGATTTATCTGCATGGAATATTGATTCATCGGTTATTGAGGATCTATATAAGGAGGATATTCTGATTTTCATAAAGTCTGATTATTTCAATATCTAATAGTAATTTGTAATCTAAGTGAAGGATGCTAAATAAATTCTTTTAGCTGTCCAACAATGAACAGCTGGTAATTAGAGTTAAAGCCGCTGAGGTGCAAGAAATCCGATTCATTTCGCTTTAATTTGTACAATCCTACATATTCAATCATATTAACCTCTCATTTGATGTTAAACACCTTAAAAAGTTACTAGAGCTTAGTATCATAAGCAAATCATTACGAAATTTACTTCTCTAGATTTTTACTTGCTTCGATCAAAAATCTTATAAAAAAGAAGTTATTTAGCGATATTTGTCCATAGCCACTCGGGGTTAACAAAATACTCTCACTATTCATCGCATCAGTGATAGTTCTGCTACTTCTAGTCCCTACTCTATGGATATTAGGGGCTCCAATTTCTAGACTATTTACCTGGGCTAAAACACTTAAAAAAATGGAGTTATTCTTTTTAGAGACAATTACGGGATTAATTATCCTCAGTTTGATAAATTACATGTTATTTTTCCTTGATATCAGACGAGGAGATTATCTACCTATAGTTTGTGCCACAGCTATTGTCTTATGGATACCAATTCTATTTAATGAAAACCCTATTAATTCTATGAAAAAAATGTCATTACCTTGGACAGATTCAAAAGAATGGAAACAAGTACAAGATAGTTTTTATCGAATTAGCGTAATCTTTAGCGTGATGATTATCTATATCTTTTTAGCCTCAATTGGTATGACAGGAGCGGAATCTAGCGTTCTTCATCAAAATACTGATAATCACTTTCATTCAATTCTTATAATGCTGTTTATTAAAAACGGACATCTCTCTTCAACCTGGTCTCCTATTTGGGATGCCCCTGTGATTTATCCTCAGGGAGCGCATGGGATAGCGGGGTTTGTCGGAGTAGTCATCTGTACAATTTTAAATGTAAATTATCAGGCAATCGATGTAGTAACCCTTACATTAAGCTTTGAAATAGTTTCATCAGCGCTAACAATTGGTTCTATCTATTTATTATCATCTATACTTCTGGATGACGAACGAGTAGCTCTGTTAATTCCTTTTGTGCTTGTATTTCTTGGACGAATGTTTCTAACTACATATACATTGTATTCATGGCTTCCTGGAGGAGGAATATCGGAGATAACGGTTGTTTGTATCCTTCCTTTCATAATTACTTGTTTTCTAAAGGCAGAGAAAGATTTCCGCAGTAGAGACTTGTGGTTATCTGGAATACTTTTTGGAGGAGGGTTAGTAATACATACACATTTACTATTTTACTTTTTGACTGCAGTTATATTCTACTTTCCAACAATTTGGGTTAAAAGACGATATTTTGATCAAAAAACGACAATTATCACAAATAAAGAATGGCAAGAAATTAAAAAAGGCATTTTAATGATAAGCACTGGTGCTCTACTCATAATTCCATATTATGTTTGGATATTTCTTAATATGCCTCCAAACAAACTCACAAACCCCTATCCTAGTTATAGAGCATTGTTAAGGGTACTTAACGAAATTATGGGCTTACCTTTTGAAATAACAACATTTTTTGCATTACTTGCGAGCTATAAGATTTTAAAAGAGAAAAATGAGCAACTCTGTATTTTTGTGGGTTGGTTTGTTGCATCTATAAGTTTGGCTATAGGTCATGGAATTTTTCTATGGATTATTGATAGAAGAATAGCTTATTTTGAATTAATCCAGCCTTATCGTTTAGAACAGCTTATATTCATTCCTAGAGCCATCCTTGCATCAATAGGGCTAGTTATGGCCTATAACTACATCAAACAACCCGATTTTCATATTTCTTTCGATTCTAAACGGATACCATTCATAAATCAGCTTTCTTCGGCGAATAAACGTAATATTATTACCATTCTCGGAATTATACTTGCTATAAATATTGGAGTGACCGTTGGGGGGATGACAGTATTATTAGATCGTCCTACAGTTCCAGAATCCGATGTTTATGCCTATGGTTGGCTTGAGAACAATACACCTAAGGATGCATTCATTTTAAATGATGACTCTGGATTTTGGATTCCCAGTATTACAGGAAGGAGTATCGCATTTCCTAATATTGCAGCTTCTGACCGTCCACTTGTATCTCAAGCAATTTGGGATCTTTACAGCCAATTACGAACACTAAATGCTAGTGAAGGTAGAGTTGCAGGAGAAATCGAACATCAAATGATGATAAGAGAGGGACTTGAGTATATCTTTCTTACGCCTAATGCAAGTTACACAGCTGAATATTGGGTCAACATTCCAAAAGATATCTTCATTGATGAAACATACTTTCATCAACTATATAATAATGGTACCCAGATTTATAGGATCCTTCCCTATGTAGTAAAATACTCTTAATCACCCAGATGGAATTTCCTGGAATTTAAATACTTTATTTTTTCATTTTACAATTTCTCAGCAGATCATAGGACTAAATATCAGTTTTAGCACGTATGTAGATTCCATACCAATTTCTAAGTTGAGCAAGGTGGCCTATAGCATGAAAGAGATTTTGTTGTATAGCCCCACCAATTGTAGTTTTTTCACCCCATTGAAAAGTGAAGGACTTTTCAAGATCCTCATCTTGGAAATCTTTAATTGCTTTAATCATGCGATTAATAGCCTGATTCCAATCATTCTGTGGTTTATTAGTGGTTTTGTATGGTAAAGAATTTTTAAGAAACCAATTTCCAGTATCTTCAAAGATTGCTCTAACTGTATGCTGAAACGTTTCTCTGATACTAAACTCATTCTCATTGATACGATAATCCCATATTCCTGCTTTTTCAACCATCTCTATTGTTCGAAGACCGATATGACGAAGATCTTCCCATTCATGAATATATACTACAATCATTGTCATAAAAAGCACCATTCTATGTGAGAAGTGACAGGTGACCAAAAATAGCTTACAATAAGAGCAAAATTTATTGATTATTATTGAATAATGAAGATGATCAAATATGAGAATTCGAATAATTCCTTTTTTCTCTCCGATAACTCCAAAAAAAAAGACAGGTCAGCGTTTTATCTCGGTTGCAGGTTAATAAGGAACAGAAAGTTACAGAAGAAGACTATTTGTCTAATTATCATCCTCAAGAAACCAACGAGCTATTCTTTTTGTTTGTGGGAACGGGAGGGACTGAAAATGCTATAGCTTCTTTTGTTAATAAGGTTAAATTGAAGTCACCTATTATATTGCTCAGTTATGATTTAAACAACTCACTTCCCGCTGCAATGGAAACAAGAGGGTGCCTAGAAGATGGAGGACAGAATGCTCAAATAATTCATGGTACACTGGATGAATTAGCATTTATGATCAAACAGTGGAATGAATTTACAGATATTATGAACAAATTAAGCAAATGCAGAATTGGTGTAATTGGTACACCATCTGAATGGCTAATAGCGTCCAAAGTTGATGAAGAGGTTGTTAAAGAGATGTGGGGAATAACTATTGGACATATCCCCGTTTCAGAGCTTTATGACATTCCGGATAATGAAATCACAGATAACATTCACAGAATGAGTGATAAGTTTCTAGAAAATGCTACAAGCAATGAAGTCGATAAAGAAAGAATAATTGAAGCAGTGAAAGTAGTAGAAAGATTACAGCAGTTAGCCAAAAAAAACCAGTTTGATGCCATATCCGTTGAATGTTTTTCATTCGTTCTGGAGACCGATATTACTGCATGCTATGCTCTTTCCCACCTTAATGATCAGGGATTAGTAGCAGGATGTGAAGGGGACATCCCTTCTACGTTTACTATGTTACTTCTAAAATTACTAACGAATCAACCAACATTTATGGCGAATGTGATTAGTGTGAATACACAGAAAAACACAGTTACTCTAGCACATTGCACGGTTGCTCTTCAGTTGCTTGATGAATACTCAATTACCACGCATTTTGAAACAGATAAAAGTGTAGCTATTCGAGGACGCTTTAAAACGCCACAGGACGTAACCATCTTAAAAATAGGTGGAAAAGATTTATCCAATTGGTGGTTAACTAAAGGTACCATATTAAATAATACAAGCATTTCATTAGCCTGTAGAACGCAAATTGAAATTAAAATAGAGAAACCTGTGAGTTATTTTTTGGAGCAATCTATAGCAAACCATCATATATTAGTGCTAGGAGACCATACCAAAAAAATAGACCAATTTTTTGAATTTGTTTCAAGATACCAGAAAGTATAATGTCTTAAGAAGAATAATAGCTTATTTTTCTTTTTTCATCAGAATTAAGAGAGTATACTCTTTTCCATATTCATCTGTTGTCGAAATTTCTCTTTCTACGGTCATAAAATCCATCCCTACTCCAAAATATTCCCTAATTTCATCTAAAGTATACGGACGACTATACATCTGTTCACCGAGAACTATTGTTAAGCTTTCTTCCGCACGATGACCCTCAGGGCTAGGTTCATTAAGAAATAGGAGAAAATATCCTCCTTTCTTTAATGCTTTACATATCTTAGAGCTAGTAAGTCGAAAATTCTCGGGATCTAAACATAACATCGAAAAGCTTGATAATATTCCATCAAATTCTTCTCTGAAATCAATTTCCGTCATTGAACTTTCTATAAAATGTGCCTGGGGGACATTTTCTCTTGCTTTTTCAATCATTATTTTAGAAAAATCAATTCCAATGACTTTAAATCCAGAATCAACTAATTTTTTTGTGATAGGTATCCCATAACCGCATCCAAGATCAAGAACTGTAGCTTTAGCTGGTAGTTGTTTTATAAATGAATCTATGAGAATTTTTTGTTTAGTTCCTTCATATGTATTGATAACTTTGTCCGCTCTCGAAATTGAGTTCCATGCTTTCTTATTCAGCTTAATGAAATCCATGATTCAGAATAATAAAGTCAGTTTTTCTGACCTTCTTCAAGAATTAAATTTCCTATATTTGAGGAATGAATTGGTCTCATAATGCTGAATCTATCGTCTTCTTTTTCGAGGACGTTTCTTTGTATTTATTTCCGATGCTGCTGAATTGTTAGTTCTTTTTCCAATATTTTCTAAAATTTGAGTTCGTGCTCGTTTTTCTTTTTCTCGTTGAACTACCATTCTTTGATTTAACTCGGTTGAAGAAATCTGTTGCGATTGTTTAGAAATTATCATCCAGAGAACACCAATTCCTACTCCACCTACTAGGATAGCACCACCAATTAAGGCAGTAGGAAAATTTTCTTTATCTTGAGGACTATTGAGATTTCCATTACCAAGAAGTGTTGTAATATCATCAATTAAATCGTCTGCTGAAATGTTGGAACCCACATGGTATTTTTGAATAGTACCGCTTTGATCTATCAGGAAAAATGCTGGAATTGGGTTAACTCCATAACTTAATCCAACAGAATTAGACTCATCATTCACAACCACCCAATTCATGCCTTCTACGTTAATGAAATCATTGATTACCGAGTCGCTTTCTTGACCTTGACCACTTTCATGGATTGATATTATTTGAAATTCCGAAGTAAAAGCTGCATTAGTTTCCTGAAGAATCGGAATTGTGATTTTGCATGGTTCGCACCATACAGCAAAGAAGTCAAGTAAAATTACCTTTCCCCAATATGAACTTAGAGATATATACTCACCATTTCTAACATTTCTTAATGAGAAATTTGGAGCATCTCCAGCACTTGTATTTAACGGTGTTAGAAACATAACACAGAGTAAAAGACCCCAAATAGGCATTTGACGCAAGAATGTATCTCCATTATGATTTTTATCTATTTATGAATCATTTTAACAATAAATATTGTATTCTATCAATATCTTATTTAGAGAATATTTTCTAAAACAACTGCATTTTGTGATTATTAGAATCGTATTATTAGAAGAAACCTGGGTATTATTATCATATCAATTAGAATTATTTATCGTCTGGTTTAATCTCTTTGAGAAAAGTATGTACTTCTTCATCTGGGACATCATACCAGTTATGATAAGCATCGGCTACAGCAAAATAGGGACCCCGATGAATGTTGGGACAAATAATTTGTGTAACATGTGACTGTAATAAGTCTATAGCTGACTGGGATGCAGTAGGTGTAGCGATAATAAGTTTCTTTGGGTTATATTGCTTTAATGCCTCGATAGCTACCCGCATAGTGTAACCTGATGCCAAACCATCGTCCACGACTATACAGGTGTGCTTGTTGGTCAGGTTTATGGAACTAAACGATTTAAATTGTTGTAATTTAGCTTCTAGAATGTTACGTGCTTTTGTAATAGCCTGATCAATAGTTTCTTGTTTTAATTGCAGATGAGCTAGAAGAGATTCATTAAGCATAATGAAGTCGGTAGAAGTTAGAGCACCAAAGCCTGCTTCTGGATTATAGGGGATTTGTAATTTTCGAACTACAATGAGGGAAAGAGGAACATTAAACTCATGTGCAATAGGAATAGCTACAGGAACACCACCATTTGGGACAGCAATAACAGCAATAGGCTTTTTAACAAATTCTTTTAGCTCCGTTGCTAATACGTGACCAGCTTCGGTTCGATCATGGAATAATGGCATAGAATGGAGCACCTATTCTATTAATAGTCCCATACCTTTATTACTATAAAAAAACAATAACCAACTTTTACATACTATTTAAACAGGTTTTAGATATCCCCATCTTTTTAATGCTTGATCTAATTCTAAATGAGTCTCTGCTTTTTCTTCTAAAGAAATCCCTTCTTTCCATGCTTCTATTGCTGCCACGGTTGCCTTGGCTCCTGCATTTGTGCCATTAGGATGACCATGAATGCCTCCTCCAACCTGAATACCAATATCGGTGGTACGGTAGTGATCCAGAAGTTCTGGAAGGACACCAGGGTGTAATCCACCTGAAGCTATTGGCATTGTTGTTTTATGATTTTCCCATTTTTGGGATAATACTCTGCCTTCAATTTCTCCAATCTCATTATTTAAGAGTAAATCTCGCATATCCAAAACATCTTGTTTCGGTGAATCAAGTTTACCAACCACTGTGCCAATATGGAGATTATCCATACCTATAAGCCTCATTAATTTTGCAAGAAGGTACATTGAGATACCATGGGTTGTATGTTTCGTGAAAGTTGCATGCATTGCCCGATGAGCATGAATCGCCATATCCAGATCTTTTGCTACATCACTCATCGTCTGTACCGCTGAAAATCCAGTAGTTACAACATCCACCATAAAGTATCGAAAGCCATTGTCATGAATGAGGTTTACTCGACGTTCCATTTCTTTTGTTTCGGCAGTAACGTTGATATAAGCATCTCTAATCTCCCCTATTTCGTTTTCTACTTTATCACGAGCTTTTGCTAAACCTTCAACACGGCTTTCAAATTTATTAAAGGTTTGAGACGTAAGATTTTCGTCATCTTTAATGCAATGAATTCCTCCCGACCAAGCGTCAATAGCAACCTGAATGTGTTGTTCAGTAGTCATACCAATTTTAGGTTTAGGAACACAAGAAAGAATAGGACCATTATCTAGTTTGAACACTTTTTTTATTGCTTCTGTACCCATATTGGGGCCATTGAAGCTTTTGACTAACTCTTCGGGTAATGAGATATCAAGCAATCGCAGATTCTTTACTGCTTTCATTCCAAAAACATTACCTGCTACACCTGACATAATTTGGGGAACATTGTTCATCTCCCACAATTCAAGGGGATAAGCAATCTTAACTAGATTATTCTGATCCCAGAACGATAAGGCTTTCATTCCATAGATTCGATCATCTAAAGTTTCTAATGTTGTCCAAGTTCCGATACTACTTTCTGAAGCCACCCTTCCGATCACATCTTCTTTTGTTAACCCTTTAGAAGGCTCATAATAAAATAAAGCAATTAAATCATTCTTTTTAGGTTGATAATTGAGGTCAATGAACTCATGATACCATTCAATTTTCTTTTTTTCTGTCATAATTTTACCCACCGGATGAAAATATATGAAATTTTAATTTAATTATAATAATCTTGAAATTTTATATTTTTATATTTAAATTTAAGATCTCTCTCTTGAAAAAAATTATTCTTCAAAAATAATAGAAAAAGATAGAAAGAAAAGGGTTCAGCGTTTAGGGAAAGAAAAGAGGTCCTTCTTCTTTACGTTTAGCCAGTTTTTTATCAAAATAGTGTAATGCTCCTAAATGATCTCCGATTCTTTCTAATGATTGATATAATTCTAGGAATTTATCCTCTTCTTCGATTTGTTCCACAACAAACCAGTCTAAAGCGCCTCTTAGGGTGGCATAGTCTTTTTCTTCAGTAGCTAAATCCACAAGTTCATTGATTTTACCGGTAATGTATTGTTCATGTTCATAAGCAGCTTTAAAGGCATCAAGAGGGCTTTTCCATTCCTTTGGAGGCTTTTTGACTGCTAATAGTTCAACTTCTCCATTACCTTCATGGAGATATTTGTAAAATCGCTCTGCATGATTATATTCTTCTTGTACCTGTATACGTAGCCAATGAGCAAAACCAGACCAATTATTTGCTAGGAACCAGTTTGACATTGCCCAATAGAGGTAACCAGAATAGAATTCCTCAAGTATTTGCTGATTTAATGCTGCATTAATCTTTTCACTTAGCATTATTTACTAACTCCTTCTGTTTTCATAACTTGAAAAGGATCTTTGAAAAAAAGGATTTGAATACTGTTTTAATTTATATCTATTGTAAAAGATGAACAATTCTATTAATATTAATGCATTATACATTATCATTGAGTTAGTTAAGATTTAGAAGATTTATTTCTCAAAATTCAACCTAAAGCTTTTAAATATACATATCTGCTGTGTACTAGTCTTTACTTAAGAGTGTCCAGATTATGACCCAAGATCAACAAGATTTTCACCCCTTTAAATCCCAAAGAACAAAAGAAGCGTTTCTGACCTATTACGATGAAAGAGCAAAAGAATGGCCTGTCGACTCAGAAACCATGTATGTAACTACTTCCTTTGGTCAAACATTTACAAGAGTATGTGGTCCAAAGAATGGTCCTTCATTAGTCTTATTACCAGGTGATTCAGTAACTTCGCTTGATTGGATATCTCTAATCGAAAATTTATCGAAAGACTATTGTATCTACGCTTTAGATCAGATATATGATATTGGTCGTAGTATCTATTCACGTCCGATAAAAAAACCAGATGATTTTACTAAATGGTTAGATGAAGTATTTATTGAGCTAAATCTGGACAATATCAATTTAATGGGTTATTCCTACGGAGGATGGCAAGCAAGTCTCTATGCTCTTTCTCATTCAGAACGATTAAATAAGTTGATTTTACTTGCACCAGCAACTGCTTTACCTATTAGATTACGAGCTTTAATTCGGGTCATTCTCTACGCCATTATACCTGTACAGTTTATGGTTAAGAATTACATCTATTGGTTCATGGCCGATTCAGTAAGAAAAAATGAAGAAACTAAAAAGATCATTGATGAAATGATAATGGAGACTATGCTAGCGAAGAAATGCTTTAAGTCTAGGAAGTTTGTAAATCCAACTGTATTGACTGATGATGATTGGCAGAACTTAGAAATACCTATCCTTTTCTTGACTGGAGAAAATGAAGTACTTTATTCTGCAAAGAAAGCGATTCAGCATCTAAAAAATATCACACCTAATATTAGAACCGCAATCACTTCAGACGCTGGTCATGATTTACATATTGTAAAACCTGATTGGGTAACTGAACAAGTACTGACATTTCTAAAAGATTAATCAAAACTAATCGTCGAAGGGGTTTTAAAATAAAACATCTCCTGTGATCGAATGCAATTTTTCTTCAGTTGAATGACAAACTAGTTAGATTGAAGAATGCATGAAAAGAAGATAAAGATTGAACATGGATATTAGTCTCTCTGGATCACACATCCCTAGAGCTTTTTTGCATATTTCTCGGGATTAGGGAGAAGTTTACGGATTAAAAGGAATAATTGAATTGAAAAATAGATAAAGAGGAATGGAATACTAAAAAAATACCAAAAGATAGCCAAATACCCAAGGTAACTTAGATCAGGCTGCATTTCAGAGATCCCATGATCATCCAAGCGGTAAGTACCTTCAATATATGAAATAGTGGCCTCTTTGTAATGTGCATTAGCAGAAAAAACAATATAGTTACTAGTAATAGAGTAGGAATAGTTTCCAGGAGCAGTAATAGTGTAGCCTTCTGATGTATCCAAAGACGCTGCATACCATAATTCCAGACTCCCAGTAGTTAAGACGGAAATGTTGAGATACACGGTGGTCTTATGAAGAAACCAGTCGCTATCAGACAAAAGGATAAGACTGTGGCTTTCACAACTACGTAGTGTAAATGAAGTCCATGCAAGGGTATCAAGAGAGGTCGAATTAGTCGCAGTATCAACTACAAATCTATAGGAACCGTTTATTAACGTTTCCAGAGAACCTTCATGTTTAATCTTAATATGAAGAAATGTTGTGGTAAAATTGCGGCGGTAAATACCAGGAATTCGCATTTCAAGCTCATCATAGGCTTGATTCTGCGCGTCATAAGATTTGAGCATAGGAATGTCGCCATCGATAGATGTGACATTAACCTCTACAGAAATTTCATGAGGAAAATTACTATCAGGCGAATAGAGAGAGATAGCGGAAGGAGCGCAATCAGTTAGGGAGAACGAGATATAGCCTGTATCGTTGGTCTTAAGTCGCAGATATGGAACCACAATAGGGATTAGAACGGTAATTAAAACAAAGAGTGCAAAAATCTGAGATTTTTTAATACGTTTGGGTGTCTTGTCTTCAGAAAAATGGAGATTATTGGATGACATCGGATGAAAACTGATTGGGAGTTGGTATTAAAAAACTTGTAGAAAGAAAAAACCTGTATGATTATTTCTTTAGAAAATTTTATCGTTGGTTAAAGAACAACCTCAAAATTCGAGTTATTTTCTAGCCTGAGATAATCTTTCATTTAAACAAGAGAATGTATAGAACGGAGAAGAGTATAAATGAATAAATAAGAAAAATCTCTACTAATCGAGAAGAAAGAACTCTTAATATCTCTTATTATTCTTGTTATCATTATAATTTTTATACTGATTGCTATAATGAATCCAGTACTGATAGCATTTTTACTTATCATAATGTTTGCAGTTACTACCGTTGGGTATTGTTGTTATAGTGGCAATGGTAGGGATTCATGTGAGAAAGTTTTGCTACAAAGTCACTAGCGAGCAATATCTAAGAAAGAAGAGATTATAGGGGAAGAGAGGAGAAATGAAGAATGATTTCTTCTAAACTTATCCTTGCCTATAAGCCTGGTTAAGATTGAAGATATTCTCAAAACTCGAACTATTATCTACCTTAAATTATCAGATTAATATAGTTCATCGAGATTTCAAATTTATTAGGAAAGAAGAAAATTAGAGGTTAAAAATTCCAATGTATTAGTTAGGTCATTCATTTACGAGATAGAAGGTTAATTGATGAGATATTACTATTCAACCGAGTTTAGTAAAAATGCGTATATTAGATATAGTTTGCCATGCAAAGCTATTTGCGTGGGAAAAAATCTACCTGCTTTATATAATTCCTTAAATGGTGATGTTTATAAATATTGCACAATTATGTATTATTTGCATGACTAGTGCAAAAGGACGATGCTTATGATTAAGAGGTCGAATAATAGATGGTGAGAGAGGAGAAGAGAACAACAGTGCAAAGGAAGATATTCTGTCCTAAATGCGGAAAAGAAATTCGTGGGAAGTTTTGTGGAGGATGTGGCACTAAAATCAATGTAAAACGACTGATAAAGAAAGGATTACCCGTTTATCAAGAAAGTAACTTCATAGGCATTGTCCTAGATGATGGAACTACCGCATTTATTGTAAGAACAAAAGATGATCAGATTTTAAATTTTAAATATGATCAGGTAGACTATTGTACGAATCATGTATTTTTAATCCCCGAATTAGAAATTAAATGGGATAAATCCCCTTTTCAGCCTTTAGATATCCCCGATAGATCACATTGTAGAGTTTGCGGCACTATTGTTAGCCCTGGAGAACAATTGTGTGCTGAATGTCACATTAAAGGAGCAAAGACACAATTAACTCAAGCTATGGATGTATCCTCAACATTGAAACCAGATGATTTTAGATGCTCAAGTTGTGGCGTACGACAGGACAAAAAATCTGTGTTTTGCAATCGATGTGGATCTAAACTATTGACAGAACCTAAATCAGAAGATAAGAAACCCATTCCTGTTCATTTGTCGCAGGAAATATCCTCCATTAGTGAAAAAGCGCAGGTCCAGAAAGTAAATCAAACTGTACCTGTGGTAGAAAAAACCAAAGAAGGAGTAAAACTAACTCCCGTTACACCTTCAATTAAATCTGAAAGGGATGATCAACCATCTATAGTTCCTGAATCACCATTAACTTGGACTAGTGAGATTAGATTTTTAGTAGGTGTTTTCTGCCTATCTTTACTTGCCATTCCTTTGACAAGTTTTCTTGAAACACGTTATTCCAATCTTAAAGACTGGAATTTACCATTCTATTTATTAGTTTGTGGATATCTTCTATATTTAATCACAATAGTATTCTTCCTTCTACAACTCAAACATAAAAATCAACAGCAACAAAAAATAACGACCTTAGGGGGATATATTCTGGCTTTTGGATTAGTCGGGGTCTCCAACTCTCTCTTAATACATTTTCTTGAGGAATTTGATCTCACTCTTTCATTCTTTAATTCTTTTGATTCTCTCTTAGATGAACTTGGATTCCTTGTACTTTTACTCGTTGGAGGATTTGGTGAAGTTAGTCGATTAGATGAACTCTTTATTGATTGGATAAATCGAAAAATAATAGTTAGAATGAGTTTTATGATTGTAGGAATTTCTCTAATCCTGATAGCTGTCTTTTTAGAGACTCCTGTCTCTTTACTTGGATTTAATCTATCGAGTTTTACACTCATTGTCCTTGGAGTTGGAGTTTTCTCACTTGGATGGTTAGATGTATTAATAGAAAAAGTAAGGCAATTAACCTTATTTATCGTGATTACAGCTCAAAGAGCATGGCAATACATCAAAATGCATCGATGGGGATTTCTCAGAATCATAGGTTCAATTCTTAGTATTGGATTCATCTTAATAGCTTCCATATTCCCTCAGAATTCCTGGCTAGGCTGGTTAGGAGCTTTTGGGCTGACTGTCTCAAATTACCCTTCCTTATTTGATGTTGGACTGAGGTTAGGTTCGTTATTGAAACATGTAGCAATCACTATTTTCGCTTTAATTACGAATTTAATCCTATTTACCCGAAGAACGGCTTCAAGAACCCGAGATTATATTTTATTACATTATAAAGGGATTATCAGAGTAGTGGGGTCATTATTAGGTATTGGAATTATTATAACAGATTTCTTCCATCTATTTGGGATTCATTCAGATAAGGTAATAATTCCTAAAAATGCAGCTCTGGTAAATTCTTCACAAGTTAGCACAGGATTTTCTGTTCTATTCACCATAGGATTTCTATCAATATTAGTATTCAATTCTCCAACGTTACTTAGAATTTTTCGTAGGATTCAACTAATGTTAATCAATGCTGGAATATTCATTCAAACGACAACTCAAAAAACGTGGCGATACGTCAATTTGCATCGATGGGGGATAACCAGAGTTATAGGATCATTGTTGGGTATAGTGATAATCATAGCTGACCTATTCATTTTGAAAAGTAAGCCAGTTCCTAAAGGAGGACTTCGTTTCATAACAGAATTAGGTCTTTTTATTATAATCGTTTTTAACTACCCTACACTAATAGCTTTTGGAAAATGGCTAAGAAAAGCATTGAAAACTGCTATAGAGAGGACTATCTGCGCTGTTAAGGATTTCAGTAAGAGAGTGTGGGAAAACCGTTACCGTATTCTTCGAAGAATAGGGAATGGTCTAGCAGTGATTTCATTTGTAATTACCTTTTTCATGCTTTTTGTTAATGTAGAGGCAGCAGTACTATGGGGAATCGCAGGCATTGCATTATTAGCAATCTCGAATCCGAAGGAGACAAGAGAATTAACGAAAAGTGTTATTCAGGCTACGAAGAGTTTGAGTATTTGGACTTGGGAAAACCGTATTCGAATCCTACGAGTTTCTGGGAATGTCTTTGCTTTCATTCTTTTTATGATTTCTCTAGGACTTTTACTTTCGGATTTTATTGAAGGAATTATTATTCTATTCGTGTGTATAAGCCTCCTATTAATATCAAATCCAAAAGAAAGTAAACAGCTATTCTTATTCACAAAAAATACAGGACAAAAGACCTGGGCATATGTCAAACTACATAGTAGAGGAACTATTAGAATAGTAGGCTCATTAATCGGCCTTGGACTTATTTTAATGGCTTTAATAGTAGGTGATTCATTAGATCCTGAGTGGGGAACTTCTCTTCTTAGTATTTTAGGTATTATCACTATTCTAGGGTTTAATTACCAAACTGGAATTGCATTTGGGAAGTGGCTTGGACTAACTCTGGTGACCATTGGGAGACTGATCATTAGAGTATTTCAAGCTTTAATTACTTATTTTATTAAATTAATAAAGAAGACAGGTTCGTTCATGCAAAAAACTGCTCAAAAGACCTGGGTGTATATCCAATTACATTACAAGGGAATAATTCGGATACTGGGATCTGTAATAGGTATTTGCTTAATCCTGATAGCTCCATTCATTGGGAATTCGCTAAATCCTGAGCGGGGAATAGCTCTCCTGGTTAGTTTTGGTGTTCTCTTCATTCTTTGCTTCAATTATCCTACAGTAATTAGTATTAGTAAATGGATACTGTCTCAACTAATAGTCTTTGGACTTTGGGTGCAATACCAGATAATTGCTGTTGTCCACTGGATCTACATTCATTGGAAAGGGGTAGTTCGTGGGTTAGTCACAGTAATAGCGATTGGATTTGGTATTTGGGGAATTATTAATTTTGAAGAAGCTGAGGGGCAATTGTCTTTATTTATTGCAGGAGCGTTATTATATGGGGCATTCTTCTACCCTATAAATAGTATGCTAATAAATACAGGCAGAAATATTTGGAATTTCCTTCAAAATTTCTTTCATCTAATTATACAGGAAATATTCAGAGGATTAGTAGCACTAAGACAAATATTTTATGAATTTGTATTAATTTTACCGTTAGTCATTTTAGGGTTTGTATCTATTATATTGATTGGGATTGGTATTCCATATATTCTAACCATGGATTTATTAGGGATTCTTGATATCGATGAGCAATTTTGGTACTATAAATCTCTCCTTGGGATCGCATTTATATTTGTAGGGGCAATTGTGGGGCGTTGGACTATTGAAAGACGAGATACCTTA
>JAEOTF010000018.1 GCA_016840025.1 Candidatus Hodarchaeota archaeon | reverse complement strand
TCTCAATTTTTACAACCAATTGGTTGATTTGAAACGGTAACTTCTACATATATGAGCAAGAGATTCCTTTTTATACAATACAGATGATTAATGTAATTACTGTTTTTACTAGGATTACTTTAATTGTTCCTAATTCTCTTGAATGGCTATATAATATGCTTTCCGCATTAATATTTCATTTCTAGATGTTTTAAAAGCGTTTGTTGGAACATTCGAAAAGAATTTGTGATCAATGCAAAAGAATTATCCCAATCGGTCAGAGTGGGACGCAAAAAGGGTGGGAGCCATCTTAGTCTAACCAATTGCTGTGCGAATAAGTAGAAACTTTCATAGGACTCAAAAGAGAGAGTAATATGGTTTGCTGCGGCTTCGATTTCTTCTAGATTTTCTAAAGTCTGAATGGCGGATATAGTATCTTGAAATTGCTGAGTGTATTGTTGAAATTGGTGGAGCAATAAGTCTAAATCCTGTTGAAGTTTTGATAAATGGAGTCTAAAGTAGAAGATCCATGCTAACAAACCACAAATACCAATTAAGATAAGGATAAGAGTTACTCCCCTTGTCAACGGATTGTCCCAATTCTTGTTAGGATTCCCCCACCAACCAGAATCCCACCCATCAGGGAAGAAATCATCATCTGAATCTGAGTCTGTCGGATCAGAATGAAATTCATAGATTTCTTCAAAATCGTCAATACCGTCTCCATCTGAATCCGTCGAACGGGGATTGGTTCCCAATAAATTTTCATAAATATTGATCAATCTATCACCATCAGAATCAAATGTATCAATAGAATTGAAAGGATGGATAAGAGGGGAGTAATCGTGGTTATTAGCAACTCCATCTAGGCTATATGGATTATCCACGATGTCATCATTGTTAGCGTCAGGACTGATCCACTCGTCCCAAAAATTATTGACAAAAAGGTTATTGGAGCCATTATCATAAGCTTGAGAACTAGATCCTTCCATATTATTGCAATAGAAAGTACTCTCGGATATTGTATGGTTGGCTGCGTAAGAATCGAGTAAAACGCCATGTTTCTTGTTATAGATGACTGTATTGTTAGATAAGGAACAATTACTTGAACTTCGAGGACGATTCGAACTCCATAGCCTTCCTAGAACAATCCCTTCTCTTTCGTTATTAGCAATGATATTATTTGTTAGAGTACATCCATTACCACGAACTGTAATCCCAACCCCTCCGTTGTTGATGAGTTTATTAGATATCAGTATTGTATTATCAGTTTTGCTAATAGAAATCCCGTCGAAACGGTTATTTGCGATTGTATTGCTTGTTAGCGTGGTATTAGGGGAATTATTAAGTCGAATCCCCATATCGTTATTGATGACCTGATTAGCGGTTAGATCGCAATTTACACATGAGTCAAAACGAATTCCATCCATAGCATAATAAGTAAACGTGTGAAATTTGTTATTAGCAACGGTATTACCCCATAATGTAACATTATTAGAGTCATGAAGATATATTGCAGCATACATTGGATAATCACTCAATATAGATCCATTGATATTGGCAATTGTGTTATTTATCAGAGTACAATTTTCAGACTGCGAAAGAGAAATGCCACGTATTGAGAGGTTAGTAACTATGTTATCTACTAGAGTAATATTCTGAGAATGCGAAAGAGAAATGCCATACATATTATTGATGATCAGATTACCTGTAAGACTATTATTCTCTGAATACCAAACATTAATACCACCTCGATTTTTCGTGAGTTTATTATTAATAAGGTGCCCATTGCAGACATTAGTAAGACGAATACCATCACCTTCCTGAAGAAAACAATTCTTGATCCGAAAATGGACATCTGTATTGCGAATTTCTATGAGATAACTCTCTTTAGGACCACTGATCTTTAATCCGCTAATTATATATGGTTTATCAACTGTTCCTATCCCCGACCACCCCTCTACACTAGCTTGGGTATGGAAATCAGCATTTCCCTCAATCAGGACAGGATGATGAGGTGTATAGGACATAGTAGAGGGTGTTATAGAAGAAGAATTTGGTGAACTCATATTAATGATACAATGATCTGCAGTACCTCGGGTTGAGCAAGTGGCGAATATTGAAAAGAATATTACTCCTATTGTGAATACAATAACAATCAATAATGAATTTCGAGTAAAATTCGTCACACAAAACGCCTTCCTTCTAATTGAGAAATTATCATTAAAGGTATATAAAATCATAAATGGGCTTGACTACACTATTGATCCTATACCTATCAATTAGTTTTTTTAAATTTAACAATAATTATGATTCCTAATTTACTCTAACGAACAATTTGAATCTCTTCTATATTATTATTTAGAAATTAAACGATCCAGCTTTTTTGGAGAGAACTAACTTTATATCCTTAGGTAATGTTTATATTTATCAAATACCTATCAATCTCCTTATATGCCAATCAAAGACATTTATCATGAGGTTGTAAAAGAATCTCTAATAAAAGATGGATGGGTTATTACTCATGACCCTTTTCCCCTTAATATTGGAATAAGAACTGTATTAGTGGATCTTGGAGCAGAAAAACTTATCGCTGCGGAAAAGGAAGGAAAAAAAATTGCAGTAGAAATAAAAAACTTTGCTAGTCCATCATTGTTGAATGAATTGGAAAAAATGGTCGGACAAATTCGTCTTTATAGATATGCTCTTTCAAAGCGTGAACCAGAACGAATTCTTTTTGCCGCAGTGCCTTTACGAACTTATAATGAGCTTATACAGGATGCTGAGCTCAATGAATTTTTATCATTAGAATCTATGAACTTAATTATATATAACCATCAAACTGGGGTGATAGAAGAGTGGATCGTACAATAATAACTGAAGAGAAGATTTTGGATCTGTTAGAAGAGATTACAACCTTTATAAGTAAATACCCTCCCGAGAATCTCGAGTTTAAAGAAGTTATTATCCGATCAAAAGGTCATTTCGAGGTTTTGGCAACAGGCTGGGTTGGGGCTAAACGTATTCATACACCGATATTACACGTTGAATACAAAGATAATAAGATTAAGATCTATTATGACGGAACAGATCTTGATGTGCAGAATTGGTTGATAGAGCAAGGAGTTCCAAAAACCCTATTTGAACCTGTTCATTTACCTCCTAATGATTTATTACTAATAAAAAGCTAAGTAAGTTCAATAGAGTTAGCCTTATCAAATTATCTTAATAGAAATCCAGGGATTATTCGACTAATTTTGTTTTTATTATTCTAAAACTCGTTTTAGTCTATTAGCTCTTAAATTTGATGGGAGTTCTTTATATTATTTTTAAATGGACAGTTTACCCCTAACGACTCCTGCAGTCCAACCCACTAGAGTGGGTCAAGTGGACGATCAGATTATCGGCGGAAATAAAAGAGCCTCGCTTGCCTTTAATACTTCTTATGTCTCGCCTATTCCACGTTCGTTGTGGAAACCAAACTAAATAAAAAAGAAAGAGGTAAGCGGGATCTATTCAAACTCTGTTGGCTCCCACCACGGAAGTTCCTCTTTAGGAACATGAATCTGAAATGCCGTTAAATCAAGTCCATACTCTTTTTTGAGGAACGTCACGAACTCAGATTCGGAACCCCATGCGCAGTCATGACCATCATGGCTCTCGGGGTTTTTAAGATCCATGATCGCTTCTAACAGCTTGATTACAGTATCCGACTCGGGAGCGGCTTCGATCTGTTCAAGCGTATATTCACCTCTGTCGTAGTAAGGACGGAGTTCTTCTATATAGGCGTTCACCAAGGCTTTTTGTTCTATGTAAAATCGAGAACCTTTGTTCCTATGATGGCGGGATTCGAGCTCTTTTAGACACCTGCCCGATATGATATATTCAACGCGGTCTATCAGTTTTTTTCGACCAATATCATAGATTGTGTAGCTGTTAGGATAACCTGCACAGTCACGCATGGTTGTGGTATCCTTTCTGACTGCCCATTCGCCACTGATATGAATCACTTCTTACATCCGCCATTCTGATACAGGTTCTTCGTGACCAACATACCGACCCCACGTGCCACAGTAGATCAAAGGTAAGTTACTGGGTTCCTGCAGTCCAACCCACTTTTTAACTTCCCACGAGTCCCGCATTCTAATCCACTTTTTAACTTCCTTAGTGTCTTCACTCATTTTTTTCACTTTTTGTGTTTAATTGCAAATGGGATAGTAAAAATGAACTTTTTCTGAAATAAATCCATCTCGCGTTCTCCTACCTATTAACTGGTAAATTTGAAGAGAAACATAATAGTCAGGTCAAGTATAATATTACTCCTGAAGAATGAACAGATAATCTCTCCATAACTAATTCTTTGATTGAATTCATCGTCTCTTAATTTATATAAATATCTCTAAATTTGTGAGAGTTTGTGATATTTCTTCTCCTTTTCTATATTATATACTCATAAAATATTCAAAATTTGACAAGAAGATTGAATTCTCATTAACAATGTAAGCAATGATTTATAAGACATTTAAAAGGCGACCGCGAAAATAATATCTGAGCGAACAGTGAATAGGTCGTAATGACACATGGAATTCAATGAAGTCCGAGCAAACCTTGAGGATCATGGAGTAGACCAAGGTTTAGGAATGAAACATATCTTTCTCTCCGGTGCCGATCTTGAAAAAATCGTTGAAACAAAGAAAATTATCGAGAAAAGGTATAATGGAAATGGCTATGAGTCAAAAACGTATACCAGTTTTCTGAAGAGTTTCGTTAAAAGGATTTGTGCCGAAGATCATGTAAAAGAGGTAATGATTGAGCATGTCCCTATCACAGAAGAAGATAGAGAGATATTTCGAGAACTCGAAGCATGGCTTAATCAAGAAATTCAAATTTCTGCTGATTGTATCACATTAATCAGACGTATTAACGAACAGATTACAGGTAAATTTAGTAGACAGTCTATTCAGTGACGATAAACAACTACGTTCCTGTTACATGGAGTAGGCGTTTGAAAAACAAAAACTCATGTGACACAACTATTTTTTTCTCTTCCCCTTGATCCTTTTAGTTCACATAAGAACGGATTTTTTTTAATATATTAGACTTAGCTAAAGTAGTTAATTTAGTTTTTAATCTAAAATAGTTCGATATTTGTCGAACACTCTTCTTCGACAGAAGAATAAGCATTTCTTCAAAAACTCGCAATATGGGAATTATAATTGTTTGAACAACTCTGTAATACTTGAAAAAACAAGGAGAATCAAATAATGAAAAAAATGATGCATATTATGCTTGTTGGGTTGCTGGGGATTTTGATGGTTGGATCTTCACTTATCACACCAGCCACTGCGCCTGTATCTCATCATCCACCTGGAGCAATAAATCCTCGTGGACCAATGAAAGCGGCAATATTGCGAGAACTGCTCAGATATATTCCACAAATGGAGAATGCCAATTTTACAGGAACTAATGTACTCTATACGACTTTCTCTGCAACTGATACTTTTGAACATACAATAGATGTTGATAATACCATTTCTGCGGAGATAAGCGACCTTTCCTCACTAAAAACAGGGATTTCAGACTTATCCACAAAACTCCTAAACATGAATAGTACTCTTACTAATCTTCTAGATGGACAAGGCAATGACTATTGGACGACTATGGATCAAAGTTTGGTTGAAAATGACTATTACACTTTTACTTTTTCTTTTTTAGCCTATGTTTATGTACGTCCTGAAAACCTTCAATCTTTATCCGATTTCGAAGGATGGTTGGAGATCACCGTATTTGAAGGACGGCTATACCGACTTATTTGGCATTTAAGTCTTGAAGTAAGACTGAATCTATTTGCCATTTGCCGTGCATTTGAGGTTGATGATCCAGTAGCGCTTGTCGACATAATTCTTCCAGTTTTAACCACATTAGAAGCTGAGTTAAACGGCCATACTTCCCTCACAATAACACGACACGATTTAATTGATCTTGATGTCACTTCAACGATTGATGATCATGCTGTAGTAATATTTTGGGATCACGATGGATCTGTGGTTAATGTACTCGATGACCTCAAGAATAATGAGACAACTGGAAGTCAACCTTTCTCCGGAGACGAAGTTCTTCATATAACATATATGACTGATGAGTCTAGAACCATTAGTGGTAGTATTGAGATAGAAAACACATGGGAATATGAGGATGAGTCATCCGCGCATACACTATATGATTATCTAAAATTATTGTTCAATGAACGAACTGCGGGTTTAGGCCTAGGTAACATCCCGGTACATCGGTTTACCTACTTCCTCGGACCAAGAAGCGAGGTCTATGATGGAACTTACGTTGAACGAGAGGCTCGCTTTGGTATTGCCCAATTACGAATCAATGAATTAATGCTTCGTCGTACTCCACAAGGACATCTTTATGTTTCATCAAGTGACTTTGATTTCATAGAACATCACAGTTTAGGGAACATAATTTACAATGACACCAACGGCGATGGGCATTTGACCCTGAAAATGGAAAAAAGCCCTGAAGGGGTTGCTTACCAAGCTAATGGAAGTGAAGCTCTTTATCGATTCCGAGTGGTTGATTTCGGTGATAAAACCTATCAAGCTCCAAATACAGCCGATAATGAACTTAATTTTGGCTTTGATTTTTCTAATGTCGAAGGAAGACTCTTTCCAGTTGACATTGATGAAGATAGGAGTGGTTTTAATAGCAGCTATGCCCCAATTGCCGAGAAGATCGACCAACTTGCAGGGCTCTTTCATTTCACCGTTGATCCCATGACCGGTGAATCTCATCTTAAATTTGACTATATCCTCGGTAACTGGAATGATACAGAACCTCTAGAAGGATTAAGCTTTGCTCATCTAATGGGTTCTAACTTTATCAAACGTTCAACCGAGAGATCGGTAGATGAAGTAGTCTCCGATGATGATCAAGAGGTTGATGATAGTACAATTGAAACCAAACGCATTTCTCGCTTCCGTTATAGATATGGAGGTAGATTGGTTGCTGATATTCGCTTGGATGACATTCCTTATGAATGGAATGGCACACAACAGAATGCTATTGGGATGTTAATTCCATTACGTTTTGCAGAAATGAGTTTTGGACGATCTTCCTCTAATGGCGCAATAATTACTAATATGCGAGGACAAGTGGAGCGCCGTACCTATCTTTATGCTATTAGTTATCCTAAATGGGATGGTCTCGCTATCTCCCACGATCCTGATTATATGGTAACTTCTGGTGTAATAACTAGTCCTTCATCTAGTTCAGAGGATTCGGGAAAAATAGCAGGATTTGAACTTGGATTGGGATTAATAGGCATGGTAGTTTTAATCACAATGAGAAAACGAAAGGAATAGAACTAATACTTCATTATCTTCCTCTTTCTTCTTTTTTTCTGAAAATTAGATCAAAATTTTTCTGCTTCCACTCTCAAATATATGAGGATGTTTCTTCATTATCATGAAACTGTAAGTTCACAAAAAGAGTTAACTACAATAAGAGGATAAGATGAAGTTGAAATGATTAATATAGGTTCAGTTCAATATACATGAATACAGTTTAACTCATAATACGCAATATCTGCTGGTAAAAGTGATGAAAAAACGAGGATTTATACAGTTTGAAGAGGACATATTATTAAATGACGATTTATGTGTGGATGGCACTTTAGAGGCTCATGGTAATCTTACTGCTCATTCCATATATGTAAATGGTGTTTTAACTTCTTTAGGCGATGTTAAATCCACGATTGGGTCTATAGTAGTCGAAGGTCAAGTAAAAATTCACAATAACCTTTTTTCCGCAGATAAGATTCAAACTAAAGGATCATGTACAGTGGAAGGTAATATTACAGCTAAATCTTTAGAAGCTAAAGGTCCACTTACTGCAAAAGAGATTTCGACTGATTTCGCTACGCTAACAGGCGATGTTACTGTACAAAACGATCTAGTTGCTTCTGACTCAGTAACCTTTGTAATGAAAAAAAGAACAAACCTTTCTATAAAAGGGATTGTACACGCACCTACAGTAAATCTAAAGTATGCGATTTTTCATACAAAGTGGGCGACTGAGTTTCCGGATAAAGTGTTAAAATTATTCGGTAAACGTCGATCTTTTACAAAAGAAGTTACTGTCCACAATCTCCGAATTAAAACTGATTCACTAAACTTCTTTCATCCATATAGGAATGTTAAATTCATATTCTCTGACGATTGCGAGATTGATGCAAAGAAAACAGAATACTTCCACTATAATTTAGCAGATTCTTGTTATTAAATTTCAGGAGCGAAAGTTTCCTAATAAAATTAATTAGCGTTTAATTTTCGTTACAATTTCAAAAGTTATTTCTACTGGAATTTTTCTCATGAATTCTTCCCATTGTTTCTGAAATCTAATGTAAAAGTTAGAATTATTTTGTGCAAACGTATAAGCTTTGTTAAAGATGGAATTCCTTTTTTCCAACTGTTTAAGCAGATCTTTCGAATTTTCTACATTCAGGATAGTGTTTGAATTCTGAAAGATGTAATAAAGTAGTTCGGTAAGCAAGACCTTTCCTTCTGTTTGTTTAAGAAAAAATCCAGGATAGGGATCATAATCATCGAGATTTATCCCAAGGCTTTCTAATTTAGCTTTTGCGTAAAGAAACCTCGATACATCTTGTTTAAACTTATCAATTTCTTGTGTTTGAGACTCTGGAGGAGCATGTGTTATTGAAAGAGTCCGATCCAGTTTTACATCAAATCCCAAATATTTTACATTTCTTAAATAGTCCATATCCTCTCCACGAGCAATTAAAGGGTCAAAAGGGGCTTTTACCCAGCATTCTCTACTTATCACCATATTGCCGCCAAAAGCAAAAGGAGTAGGCACCAAACGAGTTAGATCAGGATCTTCAATAATTTGAAAAGCTTCATTCATTTTTTTAGCTTTATTCCAGAATTCCATCCACCAAGGATTCTTTGTTTCATCCGAATATATAGAACCATCCAGATTCCGATATAATCCCACAATTAATCCCAAAGGTTTTTCATTTAGTCTTTTACCAATAAATTCGGTTGCTTTTTTGATAAAATCTTCATCAGTTATAAGTTCATCATCATCGATTAAAATAGCGATATTATAGTTTAACAAATGTGGGATAAAGATACAAAGATTGCGTACACTCCCATACCCTTGATTAGAATAAAGTTTTGAAAGATCCACGGAAAAAATAGAAGTTAAAAACTTTTTTAAATTGTTAAATTCCTTAAAACCAAAGTAAAAGATGTTATATGGTAGATTAAGACCGTTTATTATCTCTAGAACTTTACTGTCCATTTCTTTACCGATAGAAGGTTTGGAAGGTGCCCCAATTACCAAAACATCAAATTCTCCATTTATCTTTGAAAAAGAGAGAAGTGTTTTGGAGAGAGTCTCTTCTGGATCAACTAGATCAGTTGCATGATCATAGGCCATATCTTCATTCGTAAGGAGTCCTTTTCTCCAGTATGTAGGAACTACGATGATAGGAGCATTCAAGACAAAAACTTCCAGATAATTTGACTTATATTGAGTCATTTAATCGTTGATTATAATTAATGCTATACTACCTAGATTTTTTTAGCCAATATATCTGATAGGGTTTAAGCAACAGTTCTAACTCATTGTTTGAATCTATAACTTCATAGTCTAGCCCTGTAATAATATCCGTACAATAATTTCCGTACTTAGCTCCAAAAACTTCTGTATCTAATCTAATAAATTGTTCCTTGTTAGAAACATTTACCACTGAAAATATTTTGTCTTTATCGTCGAAAGATGAGATTAAAGACGAAACAACAGCATCATTAATAGGATAAGTTCCCATTTGTCCCGCTGGATCAAAAGCTTTTTCATTTGTTCTTATTTTTATTAAATTCAGCATCTTCGAGAAAACTGTGTACATTTGTGAATTCTTATCATTTAGTTTTTCATCTAAATAGATCTTAGAAAGAATTTGTCTATTAATGGTACGATTTTCATCAAGATCCCCTTCATAATTGGGAATTCCTAATAATCCATTGATGTAAAGTGATGGGACACCTTTAATCAGCAATCCAAGAGCCAAAACAGCTAAGTAACGGTCAATTTGTAAGGAGAGTGGTTCATTCGTATTTTTTCTATTTACTAAATTCCAAGGAGTGGAACATAACTCATAAACTATTTTCTCTCCACCAGGAAGAATCGCATAATTCGGTAATGCACCATATTTCTCTATTAGGATTGATTGTAATCTTTTCTTTTCAGTCTCAGGAAGCCAATTACCTATTGGTTTCATACCCATACCATCATGAGTCCCTAAAACAGAAATAAACAGGCGTCCTTTTGCGCTCAATAAAGAAGGAAGCCAATTCATGTAATATTTAGAAGTTCCAGTGAGAATTGAATGTACCGCGAGAGGATAGTGGGCAAAAAGGTAAACTAGATCACATTTATCTTCTTCCTCAGTTGTATGATATTGAAATGCTTTCTCTTGAGGTTCATTAATTTCACCGACTAATAAAATTTGTAAATGGTCAAGAATCTTGAAAATATCATTGAATATCTGAATAATGATATGGACTTCAGGAAGATGAATACAAGATGTTCCCAGCTTTTTCCACAAATAGCAAATAGCATCCAATCGAAGCCATCTCGCCCCCTTAGAGATATAAAGTAATATTATGTTGATAAATTCCAAAAGAACTTGTGGATTTGCATAATTCAAATCTACTTGTCTTGTTGCTGCAGTTCCATCAGGGTTATCGGGTCTACTAAAAGTTGTCCAAACCCATCCTATTTCTTCAATTAACACCTTTTTACTTTCTGTGTTCTGCAACGGTTTATTAAATGATGCCCATCTCTTTTTATTATCTTCATTTATGACATAATACTGTGTTAATACTGGACTGGGTCTAGCTCTGGTTATTTTGAGTAAAACATCATCCGTTGGCTTTTCTTCAGTATTAAAGGTGACTACAAAGTCTTTAAATTCTCTATCACCATACAAGGCTTTTTGGATGATTGGATTATCAACAGAAGCATGATTAAGAACACAATCAACCATTAAGACGTCGAAAACTCTTTGCAACGCGCTAAAATCATCCCAACTTCCGTTACTTGGGTCAATTTCATAATAATTTAGAACTGAAAATCCTCTATCAGTATCCCAAGGATAAAATGGAAGAATATGGATCCCATTGATGTATCCTTTGATATACTGTTCAGTAAATTGATAAAGTATCTGTAAGGGAGTACCAGATTCCCCTTGTATTGAATCTGCATAAGAATTAAGGATAAGATCCTGATATCCAAATTTTCTCTTAAATTTTGCTAATCTATCTCTTTTTTGTGACGTTTGAGTTAATATTTCATAGTATTGAGATAAGATTACTTTTACTTCAGCAAATATATCATTAGCTCGAGACCCATAAAGGATTTTTAACTTGGTGACTATACTACTCTCCAAATGATTTGGTATATTCATCAAAGTACAAACCATCCTACCATCTTTGATATACTAAAGTAGTTTAAATGTATTTAGATAAGTAAATGAAGTATTTTAGGTATAGCAGCAATAGTTAATGAATAAAACTAAATGATTGAGAAAAAAGAAATGCTAGATGAGAGACGTATATATTCTAGCTTAAGTATGGTACTTTAATCCTTATTTAAGGTCTTTTAAGGATTATTACCTATAATAAGGTTTCATCCGGCTAATAGAGTGTCAATCCGGTTCTTCTATCGAACAGATAGATTCTATCGGCTTCAAAGCCAATTTTAGTTTGTTGACCCATATCGTACTCGTTTTCAGGTGGGAACACAGCTAAGAAAAGATCATCACCGTTCTTCAATTCAACATCAACTTCAGTACCGCGGGGTTGTGCAACAGTTATTTCGGCAGGTACAACGTATTCTGAAGGCATATCAGATGGTTCAAATAATATATTCTGCGGACGAATACCCATGATAAGCTCATTATGTCCAAGTGATTTTACCGCATCCAGGAGTTTATCGGGGACAGGAAGTTCCATCTCAGAAAGCTTTATCCATAATTTACCGCTCTTTTCGAGTGTTGTTACATCAGTGAAATTCATCGGAGGAGATCCGATAAAACCAGCAACAAATTTGTTATTTGGCTGATAGAAGATCTCGTGAGGAGTACCCACCTGTTGAAGATAGCCATTTTCTACGATGACAATACGATCACCCATCGTCATAGCTTCGACCTGATCATGAGTAACATACAAAGTGGTAATTTCAAGCCGGCGTTGCAATTTTTTTAACTCACCCCGCATTTTCACACGGAGTTTTGCGTCCAAGTTACTAAGAGGTTCATCCATCAGAAATACTCGGGGTTCTCGAATGACCGCACGTCCAAGAGCTACACGTTGGCGCTGTCCGCCACTAAGTTCCTTAGGTTTCCTTTCTAATAGCTCACTAATACCCATTAAGTCAGCGGTATCCCGCACTCTTTGATCTAATTCTTTTTTCGGTGTTCTACTAACCATGAGAGGGAAGGCAAGATTACCATAGACATCCTTATGAGGATAAAGTGCATAGGATTGAAAAACCATTGCTATATCTCGTTGTTTAGGCGTGAGATGGTTTACAACGTCTCCATCAATTAAGATCTGACCAGTTGTTGGAGTTTCAAGACCTGCAAGCATACGTAAGACTGTACTTTTCCCACAGCCACTAGGTCCTACAACAACAAGGAATTCTTTGTCAGGGATTTCTATAGAGAAATCTTTTACAGCAGGTTCTTCTGCTCCAAAATCTTTGACTATATTCTTAAATTCTATTGATGCCATTAATATCACCTTACTAAATTATCACCTATTGATTTAACCTTTAACAGCTCCTGCAGTAAGACCCGCAACCATGAATTTTTCCGCTAATAAATAGAGAATGATTACAGGTGTTAATAAGATCATTGCAGCCGCTAAATAACCCCCAAAATCTTCGGTATGTCCTCCAGCAGTAGCCTTAGATAAACCAACAGTTAAAGTATGACTTTCTGTTGGCAAATTAAGGAGAAATGTTCTTGCAAAGAGAAATTCATTCCATACAATCATAAAAACGAAAAGAGAGATAGAAGCAAGCGCAGGTAATGATAGAGGTAACGTAATTTTTGTTATAACCTCAAAACGATTACAACCATCAATTAAAGCAGCTTCTTCAATTTCCGTAGGTATAGTTTGAAAATAACCGGCCATCATATAGAGAGCAACAGGGACAGTTTGCGCTAAATAGGCAAAGATTAAACCAGTGACACTACTTGTAATCTCAAGTTTGGAGGCGAGAACAAAGATAGGAATGATCATAATGATGCCAGGGAATGTATAGATCAATAATATTGAGTTAGTGATAACAGATTTACCACGGAATTTCATTCGTGCAACAGCATAAGCACCTAACGTTGAAACAATAAGACAAAGAATGACTGAAATGATCGAAATATATAAAGAATTTAAGAATAAAGTGATAACTGAAGGATCAGCTTCTTTGGCCGCATATTCAAAGTTGCTAAACGTTAAATGAGCATCCCATGGTAAATATATTGGTGGAGTCGCAAATAAATCAACAATTTCTTTTATTGAGCTAAATGCAAGCCAATAGAAAGGAAACAGACAAATTATGAGAAAATATGTAACACCAAAAGCAACAGCAAATTTCTTTAAATTTTCTTGCCAAGACACTTTTTTACACCTCTTTGTTCATTGAGCTACATCACCAATGTAACACTTTCTTCCCGAAAGTAATTGAGAACGCTAGTAAACCAATAACCAGAAACACTGAAACAGCTGCTGCTTCACTGACCTTGAAGAGTACACCACTCCAGATTTTGTCAAAAATATAAATTGGTACAACTAATGTTCCTGTCTCAACAGTTCCTGCTGTGAACAGGAAGACATCATCGAATTTATTGAAAGTCCAGATTGTTCGGAGAAGTACTACCACTCCTAAAACATATTTAAGTTCAGGTAAAGTAATATGCCGCATTTTCTGCCATTCATTTGCTCCATCAATATCGGCAGCTTCATATAGTTCTTGAGAGATGGCCTGTAAACGAGCCAGAATCATTAGCATAGCAAATGGAAAATATTTCCATATTTCAAACACAACAATAATAATAAACGCATAAGGCTGTTTATCAAGCCATGCTTCAGGTTTATCGATGATTCCTAAATCCATCAATAGAAAATTTAAAACACCGTAAACTCCATGAACTCCCCAAGTCCATAGTACAACTAATGCAACTGTTGAAGCGATATAAGGAAAAAGCATAATACTCCTTACTACTCCACGTCCAGGAAAAGCACGATTTAATAGAATTGCAACGACAAGACCTACAAATACAGAACCAACTGTTCCTAAAACAGTGTAAAGAATACTTGTTGTGACAGCTGTATAGAATTCATCGTCATCTAGGAATTTCATATAATTTTCTGTCGCTTGAAAACTCACCCTTTCAGCATCAGGACCAATATTTGTTAAACCCACATTGTAAAAAGATGCGACAACAACCCAAATTACCGGAACTAACACAATTGTAACAACAACCGCAGCTGTAGGAAGAATTAAAATTAAGGCTGTTTGTTCTTCACGTTGTTCTGCTGTTCCTAAAACATCGTATTTGTCTCGAATAGTTTGAGACCTTAAAGCCATTATAGCTATTGTAGCGATTATTATAATAACAACTAAAATTGGATCGATTGAAGTTGTATCTATAAATAGCCTATTTTTACGAAATTCTATTTTATCAACTGAAAAATCTAATGTCACGAAACTTGAAAATATATCATAGAGTTTGACAGCAATCGCTACAATAGTTCCCCAAAATAGAATTAGACGTAAATATTCCTTTTGGTCTTCAGATAAGGTAACATGCATAATAACCAGAAGTAGAATAGAACCTAATGAGCCTAGAACAGCTCCAATGAAACCGTTCAAAGAATCATTCTCTAGATAGAGAAATATGCCTAGAAAGCCAATTAAAAAAGCCAATAGTAGACAAATAAGACTCTTTCTTATAAATGAACGACGTTCTATATCAGAAAGATGTTTAATAGACAAGTATTGAATTGACCAATAAATACCTATTAATGATAATAAAAAGCCCATAAGAATACTATATCTTTCGATAAAGGAGGTTTCATTGAAGATTATATCCTCAAGCCATCGATCCAGATCATAATTCGTAGCCCCACCAATCGAATCGATTAATACGCGTGCAAATCCCTTAACTACCACTAAATAAAAATCATCTAAGAAATCTAAAAGTGTTTGATTGTAACTGACAAAAATTGCGGCAATGAGGAGAGATGATTGAAAAAGTAGGTTGAAAAACCACCCCCAAGGATTTTCAGAATAAAATTGATACATAATTAACAATATACAGAAAAATAAAATAATCATTAATACACCGAATATTTGATCAAAAATATCTCCCAAGTCTAAAACTAGTCCTCCTGCACCAAAATTAATATTAATATCACTTAGTAATAAAATTCCCGCAAGAATGATTCCTATATTACTTAATGTGGTGAGTATTAAAATAACCCATTCTAATGATAATTTTTGTGATTTACTTATTGGATTAGTTACCATTTTGAACACCAAACATAGAATAAAGGATTTTAGGTTGAAAAAAAAAGGAGGGGGGGAAAAAACTCTAGAATTACTTCCATCGTTTTCTATAGAAGATTACAAGAATGGAGAGACTGCTTAAGAACACTGCGGCTCCAAACCCTGGAGCACCTTCTTCTGATGACTCTACTTCTTCTCCAACAGCTGCTTTGAAGGTTGTTTCTGCTTCGGCTAAGGCTGTTGCTGCATCTGTAGTGTTTGCAATAACTTTGACAATAGCTTTGGGCATAATCAATTCGCCGTAGAGGGTAGCAATTTTCGTCGAATAGCTGTTACCGTCGATTAATCCCCAACGACCTATATTCTTAAAGCCTTCAAGAATTGCAGACGCAAGACCAGCTTCATAGGAGCCCCAAACTTCATGCCCAGTCCAATTTGCCAAGATTCCGGTAGTCTGTTTCAACGGCATTTTCCCTGTGATGGCCATGTTAATCCATTCAACATACTCACTGTCAGTCTCTATAATATGTTTTATAAAGTCCTCAGCTTTTGCCTCTGCACCTTCACAAATGCCTAGGGCTGATAGCTGTCCATATGTGGCTGTTTCACCATGTTTTCCTGTGATAGCAGCTTGAAAACCTGTATTTGCCCCCAATTCGGGTAGAGCTGTCCAAGGTCGTTCTTGTAATCCTAGGATGTCATCGGCGATATATGTACTATAAACCATCATTGCAGTTTTGTTGGTAAGATATAACTGGTTTGCTGCATCCCAATCATTAAAACCTTGAGGAGCATACTGAGCTAGCTCTGCATAATAATTTATAGCTTCTAATTGTCTCGCATTGTTGAGAATGATCTTTCCGTCTTTATCTAGAGCACGAGCACCGTTTGCCAAAGCAAAGTGCTCATAAACTTGCTGGGTATAGACTGCTTTAGGATGAGTACCGATTACAATACCATACATGGGATTTGCCCAATCGGAAGTATTGTGGAGTGTTTCCGCTGCAGTAAGAATCTTATCATAAGAACTTGGCGCATCTAAACCCGCAGCATCAAAGAAGTCGGTCCGATACCAGATCCCTTGCACCCATCCATCAATGGGTACAGCACCGTACTTATCAGATGTCCCTGTTGACCCAGGATTGACCACAAGGGGAAGGCCCCCGAGATCAGCTATACTAGTCGCTACAGTGGTCGCTCTATCTGCATCTAAGATACCTTGATCACAGTAACCGCCGATATATTCATAGAATATCTGTAATACATCGGGTAAGGTACCTGCAGCTTTTGCAGTTGCTAGCTGCTCTGGTAGCTCATTCTCATCAACAGCAACGACACTAACAGTAGCATCGGTGAATCGACCAGCAATCGCCTTAATGACAGTTTGTCGCGCTGCTTCAGTCTCTGTGGTCCAGAAAACGAGTGTTTCTTGTTTTGGTTCTGCTTTGGTTGGCTCTACAGCTCCTATAAAGCCAATACACAGCAGAAAGATTATAAAAATTGCAATTGTTTTCTTAGAAAGCATTTTTTTTTCCTTCTACTCACCCATTTCATCTATTCAAAAAGAGTCAATGGATTGGTTAAATTCTTTTTTTGACTTATAATTCTTTAAAAAGATTTTCGAAGTTCTTGTATATAAAATTCTAATTAATTCCTGTTAAGTATTTTAACAAACATCAATGTGTTGAACCTTTTTTTACAAATAACACGGTGTAAAATAATTATTAATTCAACCAATGATTTTATCAATTCTACGATTCTCTTTCCTTCTCTATTAACTCCTTTTTAACCCCTACATCGCCAATTTTGAATAATCCCAGCTTCTTCAGTATTGGAACCGTAACAAAACCCTTTTTTTAATAACATTTCCTCATTCATCACTTTTAAAATTCTTTGTAAGAAAACGAACTATTCCACCGAAAACTATTGAACCAAATATGGGCACAAATAATAGTTTGAAAAAGAGACTAATTTCCCATAATCTAAGGGAACTAGGATATAATCCTCCTACAATGATTCCAATTGAAAAACTTAGATGAAGAAGAAGATAGATCAAAAAAATCCTCAAGTAAAGCTCAATAAATCGCTTATTCTGCTTTAGAACCTCTCTAAAGTTCTCCGAATGTCTAAAGACTTTAAAGAATAGAAAAAAACTAATGAAGAATATGAAGGCGCTTATACCAAAAATTATAAGGATTTCTGGATCACCTTTCAAATTTTCTTTCAATGCGTCTTGGTTTTGAAAAATTAGAAAACGCCAAAGAATAGTGCTTATCATCCACATTAAATAAGAAATTCCTGTTACTAGAAAAACTGATTTCTTACTGTTAATGTAGAGAATAAGAAATGATAATGTAAATAAGGACGCACCCAAGATATCTACAGAAAGATAGAAAAGAAAAATATAATAAAGGATGTTTTGAACTAAGAATAAGATAGCACCACCAATTAAGAGTACTTTTGGTATGCCTTCTATTGCTATAACGGCATCTTCATCTTTTAAAGTCATAGAATGCATTTTAATCAGTTCTTTCCTTAAATCGACCAATTTTAAGTAATAAAGGATTTATATTTTATTCAAAGTTCTGAAGATTGTTATCACAATTAAATCCGAATTATTTGACAAACTTAATTTTGTTAGACTGCTAGTAAGCTCAATCCTACCAATAGTTATGATATTGATTCGTTCTGAATTTCTAAAAGTAAAAGTCAAAAAGGAATGCGAATTAATCTCCAAAAGATGGACAAATGAGAGTTTCAATGGTACATTTTCGTGTAGGTGAACTAGACGGCGTTTCGCTTGAAATGGATAAATGGCGTCTTGCATTGCAGAAACTGGGTCATATAGTTAGTTATCTTTCAGGAAATGCAAGTGATCCTGATGATTTTACCATTCCTGAATTGTCTCTAGACTATCAAGCTGTTCTTAAGATTCAAAAAAATGCCTTTGTTAGCCTACTGGATTATGATACAGAAGAAGAATTAGAGCAAGAGATTATTGACTTAAAGAACAGCATAAAACAGAAAATTCAACATTACATTGATAGGTTTGATGTTGAGTTCATAATCCCAAACAATTTGTTCAGTCTCCCTATGAATATTACTGCTTCGCTTGCATTAGGTGAAATAATCAAAGAAAATGATTTGAGAGGAATTATACACAGCCATGACTTTTATTGGGAACGAGATAGTTATAACCCAACAGTACCGATTATTCAAGACTACCTTGAAGAAATGTTTCCGCCCAACATACCCCGTATTCAACACGTTGTGATTAATAGCCTCGCCCAACAAGCTCTCGAGCAGAGAAAAGGGATTAAAGCGGTTGTGGTGCCAAATGTCTTTTATTCTAATGATTCCCCCTCGGTAAGGGATGTTTTCAATGCAGATTTACGCCAAAAATTAGGAATTGACCCTAATGATATTTTCATATTGCAGGCTACTCGTATTATCCGAAGAAAAGGGATTGAGTTAGTGATTGATCTTGTCAAGGAATTAAATAAGGAGGAGAATTTAGATGAATTAAGAGGAAAGCAGCTGTACGATGGGAGAATCTTCGGTCAACAAAACAAGGTTGTTCTGGTAATGCCTAATTTAGTCGAAGATTTGGAATATAAAGACAGCCTTCAATCTAAACTCAAAGAGAATTCCATTGAATATCGTTTTTGTAATGAATTATTTGCCCACAGTCGTACATTTGAACCAGAGAAAAAATACTCTCTCTGGGACTCTTATGTTCATGCTGATATTGTAACGTATCCTAGTCTACAAGAAGGATGGGGTAATCAGTTTTTAGAAGCAATAAAGGCGAAATTACCTATTGTTGTCTTTGAATATGAAGTTTATAAGGCCGATATTGGTCCTAACGGGTTTGAAACTATTTCTTTAGGTTCTAAGATTGATGGATATGACGAAAAGAAGCTTGTAAAAATACCAAAAGCTATTATTACCAAAGCTGCGGCTAAAATTGTACGGATTTTGCTAGACAAGGAATTTTATAAAAGAAATGTCGAAAAAAATTATTTGATTGGAGTAGATAAGTTTTCATTAGAAGCTTTGGAAACATACATTAGACCTTTATTAGACAATGATTAACTCCATGACATTATCTTTCCTAAGTTTTTAACGTTCACTCTCAAGAAACCTCGGTAAAACAATGGTATGGAAATAGATATGTAATAGATTTATATTAGTGTTATGTAATCAGAATCAGAATCTGTAACAATTATAAATCATCTATACAATTAAGAATTATTTCTCACAAGAGGGCTTTATGTTACTAATAAAGCAAAAAGTCGGGTTTGATAAATATTTTCTTTGTATTAACATTTTTTTAGTGATTAAATTATATATGTGGGTTATAGTCGAAATACTTTAACATAGAAATAAAAATAATCCTTATAAGTCATTTATTCTGAACATAATGTTCAGGAGATACGGGATGATGCAAAAGAAAATACTATCAAGATCTCTGATGCTGTTGCTTGTTATTAGCTTTATCCTAACAGGATCGGGGATACTAAATCCAACAGAAACGTTAGCTGCCGATGAAGAAGTAATAATTATCGGAACAACCGATAAAATAAGGAATATCGATCCGGCAGACTCCTATGAATACTTTGGCAGTAATACTTTGGTACAGCTAAGCCATGGACTCATGGAATTACCAATAGATGCGTTCGCAGCGGAAAAAGGACCGATCACAGAATCTTACACAGTTAGTGCGGACTCTATGGTCTATACTTTCACCCTCAAGGAAGGCATCAAGTTCAGTGACGGTGAAAATCTCGATGCTGCAGCGGTAAAGTGGAACTTTGACCGAAACATTGCTTTGAATGGCGATCCAGGCTTTATACTCGCTGATGTTGTTGACAACGTTACAGTTGTGAGTGACTATGTATTCACCATATACCTGAGTTCTGCAGATGCGACATTTCTCCAACGTCTTACCTACACCGTTGCCTACCCAATAAGTCCTAAATCTTTGCCAGTTGGTGAAATCTCTGGAACCCCTGATGAATACCCAGCAGGATCAGGTCCCTATATGATCACAACCTGGACAAAGGACACTGAAATGATTCTAGAACTGAATCCACATTATTTCGGAACTGCACCCAAGAACGATAAGGTAATTATTAAATTCTATGCCACCGCAACCGCACTACAGCAAGCTATAACAGCTGGTGATATTGATGTTGCTCATCGAGAATTCGGACCTGATGAGATGACCGATCTCATCGACGATGATGATATTGAAACAAGCATGATGTCATCAGCAGGAATTCGATATCTTCTCTTCAATGTAGATATAATCGATGATATCAACGTACGTCGAGCTATTGCTGCTGCCATGGATCGAGACGACATTTGTGATACTATCTTCGATAATTGGAATTTGCCTATTTATTCAATGGTTCCTAAAGTTTTCGAGGCTAATGGGGCAATTGATGTTTTTATGGACGGTGGTCCAACCGATCCTTCTGTAGCAGGCAATATGACTCTTTCGGGGTATTCTACTTCAAATAAATATTCAATCGATTTATGGTACACACCTTCCCACTATGGTGATACGGAAGATGATGTAGCACAGCTTGTCGAACAACAACTTGAGGCAACAGGATACTTTGAAGTAACTCTAAAGAGCGCTGAATGGACTATTTTTCTTGACCAGCTGGGGACTATGCCATTCTTCTTACTCGGTTGGTGGTTTGATTGGCCAGATCCAAGTAACTATATCGATCCATTCGTCGGTGCTGGATCCGTTTCCATGGGTGTAAACTACTCCACTGCGGAGATGGATGGATACATCGACACCATGCTCACCGATCCCGATGCAGCTGATAGAAAATTAGCAGTGCAGAATGCTCAGATCTTAACAGCAAAAGATTGTCCTAATATTCCTCTATTTGACCGTGGACAACAATTTATGGCTTGGGTTCCGGGTGTTGTAGGCGTAACATTAGAACCATCAGAGAACGTGCACTACAATTCGATGTATCATGAAGAAGAAGACGATGACGCACCTTTACCAATCCTAGCCATTCTATTCGCTGTTCTAACACTAGCTGTTGTACGGGCATTAAGAAAAAGGCGTTAGGTTAGATATTCAGTAGATTACTTCCCACTCTTTTTTTTTTTTTTCATAATTATCGTCGTGAATTAATTACTATAGACCTATTAACAACTTTTAATAGATATTAGAGTCCACATTAGTATATTTCCTTAAAACTAATTTTTATCTGCGCTGATCTTAAAAAGGACTAATATCGGAGAACGGATTGACATACTTGGGCATTATATGTCTCTCAAATTAAGAACATTTGTCAATATTAGGCACAAAGGAGACATTTTAGAAGATGACTTCACTAAGATCGTTTGTATTGACCCGACTTTTACTTTTGATTCCCATGATGTGGATATTACTTACACTCATCTTCTTTATACTGCGAGTCATGCCAGGTGCAAATCCTGTCCGTGTTATGAGTCCTCAATTACCCGAGGAGCAAATACAAATGATTAGTGAGCGTATGGGTCTCAATGACCCTTTAGAAGAACAGTATCTTGACTTTTTTTATAATATACTCTCTTTAGATTTTGGTGATTCATATCAGTCGAAAGTTCCTATTATAGACGAACTTCAACTTGCCTTCGGACCCACGTTCATGCTTGCAATTGGGGGTTCTCTTATTGGAATTCCGATGGGAGTTTATCTAGGAGCTTACGCGGGGAATAATCGAGAGAAAATCCCCGATCATTTAATTCGAATTTTCACGCTAGGTGTATATTCTCTTCCTATCTTTCTCATCGGTATATACGGGCAAATTATTTTTGGAAAAGGGTATGAGTTAGATTTGCTACCTCCTTTAGATCTGGTTAAACCTGGGGGAACTGCGGAGTTTACCCACTATACCGAAATTTGGTTTCTAGATGCTCTCCTAAGCGGACGCCCAGATATCGCCTTTGATATCTTGAAACATCTCCTTATGCCTTGTACAGCTCTTGGAATGTTAATTGCAGCTTCCATCGCAAGACAAGTCAGGATTAATACAATCTATGAACTTGAACAGAATTATGTTCATTTTGCTCGATCAAGGGGAATTCCAGAAAGGCAGGTAAAATATAAGTATGCCTTAAAAAACGCTGTTGCTCCTACTTTCAGTTTAATAGGACTACAATTTGCCTTATTACTAGCAGGTGCAATTTTAACGGAAACTACATTTAATATACCAGGTTTAGGACGCTATCTCTTTTTTGCAATCTCTAATAAGGATTATCCGGCTGTTCAAGGCGCATTGGTTTTATTAATCCTTGTTGTAAGTGTTGTTAGTATAATAAGTGATATTTTCTATGCAATAATCGATCCCCGCATAAAATATTAAATTCTGAGAATAGGAGCTATTATAATTGCAGAAATACAAAACAGGTGTACTTTTTCGTAATACATTTGGTTTCATTAGAAATAATAAATCATTATCTGTAGGTGGATCCATACTATTTTTGATTGTATTTTCAGCAGTGTTTGCAGACTTTATAACTCCATATGGTTACGCAGAACGGAATGATGATTGTGAAGGATATAAAACATGTAAACGCACTCCTCCTTCTTCTAAACATCTTTTTGGTACAGATTTACTTGGCAGAGACATGTTCACTCGGGTGATTTTTGGAGGACGAATTGCGTTAATGATGGCTTTTACAGCCACTATTTTTGCTGTTATTGTTGGAGTCCCTCTTGGGATTATTTCAGGATACCTTGGGGGTCGACTTGATCGATTTTTAACCGCTTTTGCTGACATAGTTTATTCTTTCCCCTCCTTACTTCTAGCAATAATGCTAGCAATATATTTTCGAGCCTTTGGACTTTTTGAAGATATAGGTCCTGTTGTCGTTTCTACTGCTGTTGTTTACATTCCTACGTACTTTCGTATTGTTCGATCACAAGTCCAGCAAGTAAAAGTACAGGAGTATATTGACGCAGCGAAGTCAATTGGAGCAAGTAAGTTATCAATATTAGTGAGATATATTGTCCCAAATGTATTAGCCTCATCTATTGCGGTTATTCCATTCAATATGACCGACGCAATACTTACTAATGCTGCTCTAGCATTTCTGGGTCTTGGAATTGTACCGCCGACACCTGATTGGGGATACGCGGTTTATGAAGCGAAATCCCTCTCTATCGTTACCGGTTACCCCTGGTTAATGGTCTTCCCTGCTCTTATGATTTTCTTACTCGCATTTTCTTTATCATTAATGGGTGATGCCCTTAATGATAAGTTCAATCCAATGGTTCAGGCTTTTATACTTGCAGAAAAAGGCGCTTATGGTAATATGTGATTTATGAACAAATCAAAGAGTGTTATTATCATGACAACTCCGACTTCGCTTATGACAGAGACAAGAAATCAAAATACTACAGATAAACCTCTTCTACAAATACGAGACCTAATAGTAGATTATCCGACCAAAAGGGGTTATGTACGTGCAGTCGATCAGCTGTCACTAACACTTAATAAAGGCGAAGTATTGGGATTAGTTGGAGAATCTGGTTGTGGGAAGAGCACTTTGGGTTTTGCGATTCTTGGATTGTTGAAAGGCGGATATATTCGTAGTGGGGAGATTCTTTATGAGAACACTGATTTCGCACAGCTGTCTGAAAACGAAATTAGAAAATTTCGTGGACCAGATATCTCTATGATCTTCCAGGCATCACAAAACGCCCTCAATCCCTTGCAATCTGTTTCAAAGCATTTCATTGACACTTTGAAAGTCCATAAGCGATGGAATAAAGAAGCTTGGCTGGATGTTGTTGATTTGTTACGGCGTCTTGAAATTGCTGAATCTAGATTGAAGGATTATCCATTCCAATTCTCTGGTGGTATGCAACAACGAATTGTTATTGCTCTTGCATTACTCCTACATCCAAAAATAGTAATTGCTGATGAGCCCACAACTGCTCTAGATGTTCTTGTTCAAGCAAGAACAATCCAACTACTTAGAAGATTGAAAGATGAGTTTGATCTGACCGCGATCTATATCACCCATGATCTTGGGGTTGTAGCAGAGTTAACCCATAGAGTTGCAATCATGTATGCAGGTCAAATCCTTGAGATTGGTGATACAAAAACAATTTTTGAGGATTCTGCTCATCCATACACTCAGGGATTAATAGCAGCAATTCCAAATGTTCAAGATAAATCTAAGAAAAAATTGAGCACAATTCCAGGTCGCCCTCCTGATTTGAGGAATCCTCCAGAAGGCTGTCGGTTTGCTGACCGATGTTCTTATGCTATTGAGATTTGTAGAAAGAATAGTATTCCAGTTTACGACATTCCCTCAAAAAATGGCATCTCACATAGAGTGAAGTGTTTGAAGTACGATGACAACCTTAAAAAGCAATTTAAATAGCTCCGAAAGGAATATTTCTACAAAAAATTCTCCCGTACTGGAGATTAGAAATCTAAAGAAATATTTCCCCGTTGAACATGGATTTATTGACCGAATATTATCTCCAAAACAGGAATATGTCCATGCTATTGATGATATCAGTTTTTCAATTGCTCATGGAGAGATTTTTTGCCTTGTTGGCGAAAGTGGATGCGGGAAAACTACTGCAGCAAGGATTGCTGTTGGTTTAGAAGATCCTTCCTCCGGAGAATTTTATTGGAAAGGGAAAAAAATCACACATTCGGAGTTAAAACCTAAAAAAAATGATATTAAGAGCCAGATTATTTTTCAAAATCCCTTTTCGTCATTAAATCCTAGAATGAGGTTAGGCGACACGGTATTACACCCGTTAATAATACATAAAAGAATATCTGACCCAAAAACACGCAATTCAATGAGAAAATCTCTCCTAGGAGAAATATCTATCCTTTTGGCATGTTTCTTATCGTTTTTTCTTTATCTAGTTGCTCTTATGAATTCGGATGGTATAGACGACATCTTGAATTCAGGTAAAATGCCAGGCCAATTTTTTATTTCTTCTATAATTATTTTTGTACTGGGATTGGCTTTGTATATCAATTATTCGTGGATCCAAAGAAGTAAAGTATCAGATCAGACTGTTTTGGGATTATTTGATGAAATCGGATTATCACCACCCCAACAATATTACTCTAAATATCCTCAACAGGTAAGCGGAGGAGAACGTCAACGTGTTGCTATTGCTCGTGCTATTGTATTAAACCCCGAATTATTAATTGCAGATGAACCTACTAGCATGCTTGATGTTAGTCTTCGGGGGAGTATTCTAGATCTGTTAGAAAAAATAAGAGATAAATTTGGGATTTCCATTCTCTTTATCACCCACGATTTAGCAACAGCTAGACATTTTGGTGATAGAATAGGGGTAATGTATGTGGGAAAACTTGTCGAAAAGGGTGAAATTGACGATATCTTCAACCGTCCCCTCCATCCATATACCAAAGCTTTGATTGACGCTATCCCCACTCCAATTCCAGGAGAAAAACATTATGACTTACCTAAGGGTGAAGTTGCAGATGCAATTCATCCTCCACCAGGGTGCAGATTTCATCCACGTTGTCATATTCATGAACATTACAAAGAACAAATTAGAGATATACTTCAAGAATTTGAAGATAAGATAATTGGTCCACTCATTGAAGATCCCGAATTCGCGTTCGAGGAATTACCGGGCTTAATAAATAGAAAAAGGCTCCAAAGAATTCACAACAATATCCATCATCCTAATCTAGAGCAAATTAGAGATGTACTTCAAGAACCTGAAGATGAGATCGTAGAGCAACTAAGAAAGGATCCCGAATTCGATATTGAGAAACTTTCGGACATATTAGGAAAGGAGAAACTCGAAAGGAGTCTTAAAGACATACAGAATCTTAACACAGAGCAAATTAGAGATGTACTTCAAGAATATGTAGATGAGGTCATAGATCAACTAATTTATAACCCAGAATTTAATATTGAGGAACTCCCGAGTTTAACAGATAAGCAGAAGTTCGAAGAGACTCACAAACTACTGACAATCTGTGTTAATGAAGAACCGGAGTTAAGAGAAATTAGCCCAGAACACCAGGTAGCGTGTCATTTTCCATTAGTAGTTAAATAGAAACTCACCTATTTAAATCTAAGAAAATGTTGGAGATTTCTTCTCAATATCTCCTATCATGTTTTTTGTACGATTTTAATCCAATGATGGAGATTAAAGAAGAATAAAAGAATAATTTTTATTTTATCATATTACAAAAGGTTTTTTAGGTTTGTCCCACTAGAAAACATAATCTTATATTAATACTATGAAATTAATGAATATCTACGGCATGAAATGATTATATGGATATGTATATGACATATGTTCTAATATTTCGTAAAGTCTATAACTGAATTGTCATGTATACTTTTTGTCGCTTCGAGGACTGGCAAGTGAGTACAAAATTAAATCCTAAAGACGATTTCACAGTCTTCTTACGGACGGTGCTTGATATTGCCAATCCTTTTGATAGTTTTGTATCTCAACGAGAGGTGCGAGACTTCATTGATATCCCTGGTCCACGGATAGAAACAGAAAAAGCGTTTTTTAAAGGTCTTACATCAGTGTTACGGAATAGAACGCTTTCCAAATATATTCCTATTGTCGGCCCAGCAGGAAGCGGTAAAACACATTTTTTTTGGTTTCTTAAAGATCAAGAAGAGATAAATCGAAAAAAAAAAGAAAATTCTGATTGGACAGCAATTTATGTCCCAGCACCCCTGAGTTCAGATAGAATATATCGGCATTTGCTTGCTTGTTTACTTGAAGCACGGGGAATTGAGCTTTTCGAGGATGTATGGGCGAATGTAAAAAAAATCTACTTAAGTGATCGATTTGATGAACTACGTATTGATGAAGCATTTGTTAACATAGTAAAACGAATTCCTACCGATAATAGTTTTCTTCAAGCTCTTGTTATTTTTGGTATGGATGAAAAACGCCGTCCCCTTGCAGAACGGTATTTACTGGGCGAGACATTACGGGAATCAGAGTGGAAAAAATTAGAAATTCGTCCTGTAGAAGACACAGAAGAACGAGCTTTTTCTATTATTAAGTTTCTTTCTGAAATATCATCAGTTAGAAATGTGTTTTATTATGATGAGCTAGAATCTCTAGAAAGAATTCGAGGGATTCAAGAGATGGAAGAATTAGCTCATTCAATACTAAAACTTGTGGAAGATTGTGCCGGGATAATTATCGTAACAGCTGCATTACCTTCTATATGGCAAACACTAGGTCGGATTTTATTATATTCTCCAATTGTAAGAGAGAGTCAAATAGCATACTTACATTCTTTCTCTGAAGAAGAATTTTATCAATTATATAAAGAAACTATACAACGTTGGTGGTTTCAACATTTCGGGGAAGTGAAGATAAAAGATGTATACTACCCTGTAGGACAACCACTCCTGATGGAGATCCATAAAAAAGGACAAGGAAACCCTCGAGCGTGCATCCGATTAGTAAGAGACCAAATAATATCGCTTTTATCAATAGAAAGGCAACAAATACTTGTACAAGATGATAGATTATTAGAAGATCGAATTGTCTCTTTAGATGATATGCTTCACTCTTTAGAAACATTCATTACTATTACAGGGAATGGAAAATTAAGTAACCGTTATCAAGAAGCGAATTTTACGACCTTTGAGATACAGAAGTTATTAGTAGGAATACAGATAGTTTCTGTGAAACATTTCGATAAACCCGGTGGTATTTCCGCTGTTTATGCTGCGAGAAAAAGTGTGAAAGCTCTAAGTGATGGATATCAACGAATTATTCTGGTTGTTTCAAAGGGAACTGCAACAAATCCGAAATTTCAAGCAGCATTACATGGTTTTGAAAAACAAATACATGTAATTGAGATATCACATGAACAAGCTAAGAATCTCTCAGAGAATGATCTTACCAGCCCTATTCTAGCACCATTTCTTGATAATATTAGAGAAATCCTGTATTAGCTGAATGCTTTATCTCGGAGCTAAAGCAGATGAGATTTCTTGTTTAATAACTTGTAATTATTCACTTGGCCATAAAGAGATAATTTAACACATTATTTTTCTTTCTTCCGTAATCGTGACCAGAATTGCAGACTGCTTCTAAAAGCGGATATTCTTAATAATTGAATATAAAATAATTCTATGTTCACTTTTGCATTAATCTGAGGTATGTATCACGTATATCACACAGCAGAAAATAGACGATGCCATAAATAAGTTTGGTTCTCCACATACATTTACTTTTGCCACAAAGATGAAAGATTTTGAATTTAAAGTCCTTCGAGGGAGCATGAAGCATGGTAGAAAACACGATATCACTGTTTTTGTTCAAAAAGAGTCAAAAATTGCTTGTATCCAGAAATGGTCTTATCAAGATACAGGTATCTGGCGGGCACCTAGTGGAGGGGCAAATCCAGGTGAAACACTGGAAGAAGCAGCTATTCGTGAGATTAAAGAAGAGACTAATCTTAACATTTCACTGAATCGATTTCTACTTATCGTTAATGCTACATTCTCTTGTAATACTGAGAAAGAAGACTGGACATCATATGTATTCCATTCGACTCAGGTAACAGGGAAAATTAAACCTAATGATCAAAAAGAGATTTGTGGTGCAAAATGGGTGGAAAAAAAACTGCTATTAGGAGCAATACGGGAAATCATGATTAGAACTGATTGGGGTGGTTTTCGCTATCGGATTTTTTTGACAGAGAAAGCTTTTGACGTTTTAAATTCTGGGATGTAATTCAAAAGGATTGTTCTTACATTAATTAACATATTCAAGTATTTTTGACATTTCTAAACGTATATTATGCCGCTCAATGTCTTGATTACTATAACTAATGAGGTCAAAGCCAGTCAGCGAAAATCCACAGCATATATAAAACTGAATAGCAGGATAATTGGAACTTTGGCATTCAAGAACTAATGCTCGGCATTTAAATTCCCGTGCTCTTGCCTCGGCAAGAGCTATCATTTTTTTTCCAATGCCTTGTCTTCGGTAACCTTCACTAAGATCTATATCCCATATTCGTAAAACATTATTCCATTCCTGTTTGCAAAGAACCAAATAACCAATTTCAATTTCTTCATCATTCTGTACAACATAAAATTCTCCATTTTCTTTGTATGGAGCAAAGAGTTTACCCTCTTCTTTTTTAGTAAATGGCTTTGAAAATGGTTTTTTAAACCACTCAAATATCCATCCCTCATTATTTGGTTTTTTATTAACTTGAATATCGTAATAGAAGTCAGATTGATAAGTAAAGATAGTGTTTTTATTATTGGGGAAATCTTTCTCAAATATTTGCTTGATTTTCATTTGTATTCACAGTGTTTAGTTTTTATAATGCTGAAATATAAATTGATTAAAAAACTCGATTAAAGAAGCTTTGATTTTTAGAGGATAACTTCACTATGCAACATAACGATGAATTTTCTTGGATTGACTATCCCATTACTACTGGAATGTGTGTTATATTAATTCTAGTTTATGGATGTTTAACTATTCTCTATCCTTCGACATTGGCATTAAATGATGATGCAATCTATGATTGGGGGTTAGTGAACGAGTTAGTTTTCCAAGGGGAATTTTGGCGTCTTTTTACAGCTTTATTTGTTCATGCAAGCGTTGTTCATCTCTTTAGTAATGTTTTATTTCTTTTAATCTTTGGACTACGAAATGAAGACCTCTTTTCCACGAACAAAGCCCTTAGTGGATATTTTCTTGCAGGATTTAGTGGAAATATCCTATCTCTTTTATGGGGTTCTTCAAGTGTTTCAGTTGGCGCATCAGGGGCAGTATTTGGGATTTTTGGAATGAACATTATGATTTTACGCTATCATTATAGGCAAGAAATGCGTGGGGTTATCTTTTTTGCATTAATTTTCTTCATGTTAACTATTTCCCAACAAACTAATATTCTGGCTCATGCAGGAGGTTTAGGAGCGGGATTAATCTTAGGGTATTTGTGGGAAGGGAAAAAATCTGTCAAACACAAAAAACCAAAAAGAAAGAAGAGAATGCAAGGCTCTAGACAAAGATATCAGAGATAAAAAATGAAAGGGAGAATTTACTCGAACTTGAAGCTATACTGAGTTAATTCAAGCTCATCCCTCATTTTAACTAAATCATGCTGTAAACTTTTACTCAAGGGAATCCCTTGCTTTTTTACGATTTTTTCTGCCTCAAACTCCTTCTCTCCTGCAGTATAGATCCTTTCTAAACCTGGAGCTTTTGTAGAATTACGAAGTTGACGACAGATTTCCCCTGATATTTTTTTAAATGTGTCTAATCCCATGAAATGATCGATATCAATAGCAATAAAGAAATGACCTAATTGAAAATGTGTTTTACTTCCATCTTCGGCAATTCCTGAAAGAGCTTTAATGAATTGACCTGCTTGAAGTGCAGAGGATAAAATTTCAACAACAGTCGCATATCCATAGCCTTTATGTCCAGATAACTCTTCGCCTGTCCCTCCTAATGGCAATAATGCAGCATTTCCAACAATAAAGTCCTCTAGTACTTCTTTCGCATCAGATTTTGATTTTCCTTTACTATCAATTGCCCATCCATCTGGAAATGTTTTATTATCTCTAGCATATAATTCAACCTTCCCTCTTTGAATTATGGAAGTTGCACAATCCAGAACAAATGGAAATTCTTCATCAGTCGGCATTCCAAAAGTTAAAGGATTGGTTCCTAGCATTGGCTCTATTCCAAAGGTAGGGGCAACCGCTGGACGTGCATTAGTACCTGTTATCCCTATGCATCCCTCTTTGATTGCAATCAGGGGATAATACCCTGCGATTCCATAATGAGTTGAATTTCGAACTACTACCATCCCTATGCCATATGATTTTGCTTTTTTGATCGCTATTTCCATACATTTCTTTGCAATGACATGACCATTACCATGATGCCCATCAACAACTGCTGTGGCACCTTTATCTTTAACAATCTCAAAATTTGTTTTTGAGAGATGTTGACCATTCTTAATTCTTACATAATAGTAGTATAATCGTTGAACGCCATGACTTGGGATACCTCGTAAATCTGACTCAATTAATACATCAGCACTGACTTTTGCGTCTTCTTCTGGTGTACCCAATCCCTTAAACACGTCTATCATGAAAGAATGCAATTGTTCAACAGGTATATACACTACCAAATCAAAGTCACCATTATTTTATATTAATAGGAAAGATAGAAATAACTTTGATTATATTATAATCACAATTTAAAGCTTATTGGACTTGGGATGATGAAAAGGCATTTGTGGCAACTTATGGCCGAAATTATTATTCTGACCTTGTCCGTATAATGAGCTAGTTGCTTTTAACTGAAAAATAGCTGATCAGAGACCTGTGGGAGAATGGCAATAGAGATCCTTATCATGGAGAATAATAATCATCATTAAATCGATGAAGAAGAGAAAAATAAGAAGAGAAAAATGGCTCTCTGTTACCGATAAATAGAGTTAAGATACTTCTCATTTATCCATTCTCTTACTAAACTAAGATGGAGTAGATTACTAAATGTCCAGTCCTGAAGGAATTCCCATTGAGGACCTATATTCCAAAAAAGGTAAAGAAGTTGTTACACGAGGTTGGATACATCATTTTCGTAAGATGGGGAAAGCTATATTCATCGTTTTAAGAGAGTCAGGAAATTATATTCAATGTATTGCTAAACCGCAGAATATGGATGAAGAAAACTATCATATCGCAGCTAAACTCACTCGAGAGACGGTAGTGCATATAAGAGGGGAAGTGAAGGAAGACAAACGAGCACCCTATGGAGGAGTTGAGTTAGTTATCAAAGAAGTAAAAGTTGTTTGTGGTATAGCTCCTACAGAATTAGAAGAAGAAATTCGACCTGATTCAGGACCTGAGGTTTTATTAGACAAACGGCACCTAACCCTACGCGGAATGAAGACAGGAAGAATTATGCAGCTGAAATCTATTGCAGCCAACAGTTTACGTTCATTTTTCCTTTCCCGTGATTTTTATGAGATGTTTCCACCAACTTTAGTTCAAACTCAAGTGGAAGGTGGATCTACTCTTTTTCATCTCAAATATTTCGGTCAAGATGCGTATCTTACTCAATCTTCACAGCTTTATTTAGAAACAGTAATTCCTGCTCTCTCGAATGTATTCTGTATAATGCCTTCTTACCGCGCTGAAAAGAGTGTAACACGACGTCATCTGACAGAATATATTCATCTCGAGGCCGAAATGGCATTTTTTGGGTTCAACGATCTTCTTGAATTATTAGAAGACATGATGATCACCCTATCCAAAGATTGTATCAAAATCGATTTTGTAAAAGAAGAAAACCCTGATTTTTCAGTACCTAAGAAACCCTTCCGTCGAGTAACCTATGCAGAAGCTATCGGGCTTCTCCAATCTCATGGAATCAAGGATAAAGTTGGTAATGAATTTATTCATGGTACAGAAATAACAATGCGTGCAGAAATGGATCTTCTGGATATTGTAGATGAGCCTATATTTCTCACTGAATTCCCATTAGGTCATAAACCTTTCTACATGAAAATAAACCAAAATAATCCTGAAGTAACTAACTCTGCTGACCTACTACTCCCTGGAATCGGAGAAATCATTGGAGCAAGTCAACGTGAGGACAACTATGACATTCTTATGCAAAAAATTAACGAGGAAGGCTTAGATCCTACTCCGTATTACTGGTATACTGATTTACGTAAGTACGGGTCAGTTCCTCATTCTGGATTTGGTTTAGGTCTTGAAAGAACACTCCAATGGATTTTAAATCTATATCACATTCGTGATGCATGCCTTTATCCGCGGCGACCAAATAGAATCACCCCCTAGATTGATTGTATTATGTAACCAGAGATAATGGAAGCTCTATGTTTATTTTGTGTGTTATTGTGTTCTTAATCTTTTTTTGACATAAGTTCGATATTCAATAAGAATTAATGCAAGAAAGCATTCGGCAAAAGCACTAAGGTTATAGAAATATGACTCAGAATAGCCTTCCTTCACTCCCAACACCACCAAAGAAACCCTTACATCAAGAAAAATCCTCAGATGACGCCGATAAAATGATGGTTTTTAAGATTATAATGCTAGGGGACGCTGCAGTTGGAAAAACTTCATTAGTGCAACGTTATATTCATGGGAGTTTTAAGGGTTCATATAAGGCAACATTAGGACTAGACTTAAGCTTACGCGAGATAAAAATAGATAATATTGATATACGACTACAGTTATGGGACTTATCAGGGCAAACGCAATTCAAAACTATGAGAAAGCGCTTTTATGGAGGAACATCTGCAGCAATTCTGATGTTTGATGTAACACGTCCAATAACACTTCAAAACCTCAATTTGTGGCTTGAAGAACTAAAAGAAAATGTCGGGCATGTGCCATTTGCTGTCGTCGGGAATAAGATAGATATTAAAGAACTGGTTGCTACCGATGACACAGAAGAAGTTATGTGGGCAGCAGAAAACGATGCGATAGCCTACTTGCGGACGAGTGCGAAAACAGGCAAAAACGTCGATAAAGTCTTTGATCTTTTGGCTGGAGAAATTCTTGAAGGTTTAGAATAGAGAAACGGTTACAAATTTCTCTCGAACAATTAACTATGCTAAAAATACAAAATAAAGCATCTTTAAAAAATCTGTTTAGAGTACGTCCAAATTAAAGTTAATATCCTACGATAAACTTCCAAGGTTAAGAACAAATGAATGACCTAAACCACAAAACACCCCAAACATCTCAAATGAAAAACAGTCAACCACAAATAATTCTAGAAAAAACTAAAAATAGGCTAACTGCAAAAATAATAATGTTAGGAGATACTGCAGTCGGAAAAACCTCATTAGTGCAACGTTTCGTCCGTAGAATTTTTAGAAGATCGTATAAGGCCACTTTAGGATTAGAATTAAGCTTTTATGATGTCGAAGTAAATGAAAATAACGTCGTTCGCCTTCAAATCTGGGATGTTGCAGGTCAATCTCATTATAAGGCTATGAGGAAGCGTTTTTATGAAGGTACTGCTGGAGCGATCATGGTGTATGATGTAACCCGCCCATTAACTTTTCAAAATATCTCTTTATGGATGGAGGAACTCAAAGAAAATGCTGGGTTTGTACCATTTGCGGTAGTAGGAAACAAACTAGATTTAGTTGAAATGATTTCAACTGAAGAAGCTGAGGAAGCTAAATGGGCTGAAGAGAATGGAGCTATTACTTTTTATCGGACGAGTGCAAAAACAGGAAAAAATGTCGATCTGATATTTAATGACATAGCAGAAGGAGTTGTGAGCATTTTTGAGGAAGAAAAGAAAACACGAGCGATAAGAATTAAGAACCAATAAACAAAGGAGAATCTCTTTTTTTAGACTGTTTTAATAAATTACACATTGCGTTATGTTGTAGATTTCTCATCCAGAGGT
>JAEOTF010000091.1 GCA_016840025.1 Candidatus Hodarchaeota archaeon | reverse complement strand
GAGGACTGACCCTTTCCACATTTCTAGTAAGAAATAGCCCGTGTGCGATCTGTGGGAGGATCGACCCCTCTCACGACGCTTTTAATAACTGCTTTAGCTCATCTACCACTCGTTTGAGCTCTTGAAAACCAATATCCCAGATAGAGGGATCATTCAAATCGAGTTCAAAAAGCCTCATTAATTTTTCAGGCGGTTGAGAACTGCCTGCTTTTAATAATGTCTTATAGTGGGATAGAAATCCCGCTTTGTCTTCACGATATGTTGCGAATAAGATTTGAACAAATAGCTGACCAAAGGCATACTGGTAATTGTAGTAATGCTTCTCAGAGGAGTAGAACATGGGAATAAATGTCCAGTATTTATCTTGACAAGGATAAAACTCCACTAAATCACCATAATAATAGTGTCTGGCGTTCTTGTATAATTCGGTCAGTTTTTCGGCATTTAAATACTCCCCTGCTTCGAGAGCCTTATGGACGCTTTCCTGAAACCGAAAACGTAAAGCTCCATATACAAAAATAAATATAAGCTGGAGTTCTAATGTATTTAGTAACATAGCGATACTCATTTCTTTAGACAAGTTTTTCTGAAGCAACTTTTGCGTAACAAGCTTGCTACTAAATTCTGAAGCGGTTTCCATAAGAACTAATGAAGTTAAAGAATTGAGATATCCCTGTTCACGATTACTTAAAGAGAAATGAACAGCATGACCTAATTCATGCGCAAGGATTATGACATCAGTCATACTGCCTCTAAAGTCTACCATAACAAATGCAGATTCTTTACTAAACCAGGGGAAACAGCTTCCAGCTACCATAATACGCTCTGGCCTAGCTATAGCATCTATTCGTTTATGGGTGAATAATTCTTCCAGAATACTGGTCATGTCCTCATCAAATTCAGAATAGGTCTCAACTATCAGAGCTTTTGCTTCTTCCCACGAATATTCAGAAGAATCTTGATACGTAACGGGAGCAAGAATTGGTAGTTCCGAAATGTCCTCTCCCTGTAATTGCTCTAAACTTAGAAACTGGGCTTTTAACTGGAGGACTTCATGGAATAAAGGAATATGCCTATCAATAGCTTTAATCATATTGGAGATTATGGGATGAGTAACATCGTCTTCGATCAATGTCAATGTCAACGGGGATGGACAACCGCGTTTACTGGCCATCATTGCATAATTGGCAAAAATATTCCTGAAACAAGAGGAATAAAGCAATTTGTCTTCAGCGAAGGCAGTGAATATTTGTGTAATGGCCTTCTTACGGATGTTCCGATCAGAGTCAGTAAAATAGCGAAAAGCTTGACCCCAAGTAAGAGTTTTCTGCTCCCGCTCAATGTTAAACGAAAATTGTCTAGAATTTTTCCATATCTGCGCAAGATTTCCCCATTCAATGACTCCATAAAGATCTTTCACATTGGAGAGACCTTCTTCCTTTTCAGAAAGACAGTATTGATGTTTGCGGGAAATACGCTGTAAATATTGGGTGTAGGCTTGTAACGAGGATGATTCCAAAAACTCAGAAGTGCGGCCGATAAAAAGAGCCCCAATTTCAAGCTCTAAGAGGTTCATATGACTCTTTAGAATTGAAACGACCTCATCAATCCTAGTATATAACTGCTGTCGGGTAGGATCTGTGATGTCTATGGCTATTGCTAGACTACCATAAACAAAGACATCATTGAAGACCAGGTAAAGATTATCGATTCTTTCAAGTAACGCCTTGAGAGCAAGAGGAGTGAACTCTTCTCTATTAATTCTCCCTGTATATTCTTTTGTAAGCATTTCAAAAGAGTAAAGCACTTTTTGAATTGTTTGCTCGATTTTTGGATCAGTAGCAGATTTAAATAAAACCGAAAGATCCCATACCAATTCATTCTGCGAATTCATTCTACAACCTCACTTTTAGATAAAAATAGAACGAAATTTGAATTTTCATCTCTCCTCTAGGATTGAATTAAACCATTATTAAGGATATTCATGAATCAACCAAAGAAAAACTCAGGAGAAAATACCCCGGGAAGATGAATGGAATTTACTTCACGAAAGTCTTAAAAGAGAATCCGCCTTAAAAGATATATTTATTTTTCAAACTAAAGCAGAGGGTTGTAAAAATGTTTAACTTAAAGGAAATGATAAAGGAAATATTATTGGTCCCACTTGTCTTCCCCGTTGATTTTAGCAAATCTGGAAAATGGGCCTTGGTGCTGAAAGATGATGAACAGCATCACATTCGATTAGAACTTGCATCAATAAAGCAGGAAACAATTTCCTTTACCCCAATCACCACTGATCATTTGCATGTTTGGGATGGGAAAATTTCTTCAGATGAATCATTAATTGCATTTACTGATTCAGTTGGAGGGACTGAACAGCATCATTTATTTATTACCCCACTTACAGAGGCAAAAGCGAAAAGAATTAGTACGGAAGCAGGTAGGAATGCCGGGTTTTGCTGGCACCCACAGAATAATACACTATTCTGGCAGTACACCGCAAAAAAAGGCTTTCCTTTGATATCGTACAATATAGACACAGAAGTATACACCGAACATTATTCCCCAAAATTAATGACCGTACTCCATAGTATCTCACCTAATGCAAAATGGCTCGCTTTATCGATGCTTTCTGATCCTAGGAAAGGGATAGAAGAATTGATTTTGTATAATACTCAGCAAGAAGAAGTAGTGCAGCGTAATTTTGACGAAAAGGAACCACGGCTAAGACCTATGTGTTGGTCGAAAGACTCGCGACAATTACTTGTGACAACTCAAATAAGAGATCGCGTTGAGCTATATCTCGTCGATACCAACGATATCAATGGTCAGCCACGCTTGATCGAAATACCCACTCCCCTTTCAATCAGCTTGACTGAGGGAATGACGTTAGGCTTTGGGGCCGGTGATTTTTATGATAATGACAAAAAAATCCTCTTCGCTGCAGAAAATTATAATGAAACACAGCTTTACTCGTACCAACTCGAAGAAGATCATTTAGTTGGGCCGATAGGAAATGTACATGGGTCAAGTTATCCATCAAAAGTATGCAATGAATCTTTACTACTGATATATTCTTCAGGAAATACACCCCGCTCATTACATCTGTTGAATTTACGTGATATGAGCTCAAAACCATTATGGCAACCTTCTCTCTCTGAAAGGATACCTCCTTTAAAACCATTTGAATCAGTATGGTACAAATCATTTGATAACAGAAAAATTCATGGTTGGTACCTTCCTCCAAATCATCCTGAAGGATTAAATAGAGGAGCATTAATTTATCCCCATGGAGGACCTACATATGCAGTGTACAACGATTTCATTCCCCAGTTCCAAGCCTTAAGCTTAGCAGGATTTGCCATTTTCGCACCTAATTTTCGAGGAAGTACAGGGTATGGAAAAGAGTTCACGGAAATCGAATGGGGTGATCTAGGAGGAGGAGACCTTGAGGATATTGTAGAAGGGGCACGATGGTTGCAAATAGAGAAGAAATACCCCTCATCCAGAATTGGCATTCAAGGATATAGTTACGGTGGGTATATAACACTGCTGGCACTTACCAAGAAGCCTAACGTATTTGCAGCTGGGTCAGCACAAGCAGGAATCTCGGATTGGCTTGAATCCTGGTCTCTTTCAGACTTAGTATTTCAGAATATATTTGAACAGCTGTTCAAAGGAACACCTAATACTATACCAGAGCTACTGAAAGATAGATCCCCTATAACATGGGTTAACGACATAAAATCACCAATCCAAATTATCCATCCAAAAGAGGATTCAAGAACTCCGTTAGAACCAATTGAGAAATTTATTGCCCATTTAGAGGAGAAAAAGCATCCTTATGAGATGATGCTTATTGAAGCCCAGGGACATTGGATTTCTGACCGAACTCGAAGTTTAGAATGGCAATTAAAAATGATCGAGTTCTTTGAGAGACAATTTTCTTAATAGTTATCCATAATGTATTATTTTCAATACTAGGTGGGCCGTTAGGAAAGGATCTTGATAAATAAACATCCTGTGAGATTTAACCAAAGATGGATTAAAAATGAGAGAGAAAAGGGAAAAAATCTATCAACAGATAGATCAAGATATTGAAAAACATATTCTAAGGTTCCAAGAATTTATTCGCCAACGAAGCATATCTCAGACAGGGGAAGGAATCGAAGAATGTGCAGAACTCCTGAAAACATATCTCGGAGCATTAGGGTGTCAAACAACAAGACTCGTAGAAGGCCAATATTCACCCATTGTATATGCGAAATACAACGCAGGAGCCGAAAAAACACTCATCGTCTATTCGATGTACGATGTGCAACCAGCCGATGATATCAGTCAATGGCAGGTGCCTCCATTTGAAGGGAAGATTGTAGAAATGACTCCTTTCAAAAAAGTTTTAATGGGGCGGGGAGCAATTAATACAAAGGGGCCATTAATAGCGTTTGTAAATGCAGTGTCAACTATAAAAACCGTCGACGAGTTACCAGTGAACTTAATCTTTATTGTGGAGGGAGAAGAGGAAAGAGGAAGTGTTAGTATGCCAGAGTTTGTCCGAAATCATCAGAACGAGTTAAAACAAGCTGATGCAGTTTATTTTACTCATGTGGGTCAGGATGAAAATGGCTTAACCCATCCCCTCAGAGCTTCAGAAGGAGTCTTATACATTGAATTAGAAACAAGTGGTGCCCGATGGGAACGTGGACCAACCAATTTCGGAATTCATGGATCGTTCAAACTTATTGTCGATAGTCCAGCATGGCGTCACATTAAAATGCTTTCAAGTCTAGTATCGGATGATGGAAATAGAGTTCTCATAAAGGGGTGGTATGATAATATCGTATCCCCAACCGAAGAGGATTTCAAGCTAATACACGAGGGTTATCGAAAAGGAGCACCCTATGCAGAGGTTTTTGATCCAGAGCTGTGGAAAAAAATCTATAGATTCCCAAAATATATTAACAATATGCAAGAACCAGAGGAAATTTTAACAAGTCTTTATTTTGGGACTAGTTTTAACTTGGACGGAATTTGGGGAGGATGGACAGGAGAAGGGACTAAAACACTTCTTCCACACAAGGTTACTTCAAAACATAATATTCGTTTTATTCCACACCAAAATCTCGATGATTTATTCCAAAAAATAAGAAATCATCTAGATGATCATAGCTACCACGATGTAGAACTACGAAAACTAGCTGGTTACTCGTGGGCAGTAACAGATTATAAAAGCGAAATTGCAGAAGCAGCGTACACTATGTTTGAAGAATTTAAGGTAAAATACACAATTTCTCCTCCAGCGATGCGAATGCAGTTTTTCTTTCCAGCTTGGCCAGCATATGTCTTTGCAAGAGACCCATTAAACCTTCCTGTGATAGGGGCAGGATTGGGGTATGGAGGACGTGCACATAGTCCAAATGAGTTCTTTGTCATTGAAGGGGCGCCAGGCCGCTATAATCACGTTTATGGATTAGCGGGAGCAGAAAAAAGTATGGTCTCTCTCCTCTATAATTTTGCAGGTATCACGAAAAACACTAATTAAAGATTTTCTCGAAGGGAAAGAAATAAAGAACTGACCACCAGACATAGAACCAGAACTCAAGTATATAACACTTTTACGACTCCTTAAGGTTATTACTTGGAAGTAAACGAGAGGACTGACAATTTCCACACGGTTGATCATTGTGGAGACTACATAGAGATTCCGTAAACATCTACGATTCCTTTCCTTAGAAGAAATTCAATAAGCCCATACTTATTTGAAGAAAAGTCCGCTTCAGGGAGAGAGGCCGATTTACCTTTAATAAAACGAGTTAAATCAATAAGAGAAATAAATAAATTAGAATTAGCCATTTTCTCAATCAATTCATTCAAATTATCACGATTCTCGGAACCTACAAGTTCAAGAAACAACGGATCACTCTTATAGAAAGAATATCGATTCTGCCATTCCTTATTCAACCCGACCACAATATTTAAAGGACGATAAACGGGTATAGCATTCTGGAAATCCGTAGGCGTAATCTTCTCAAATTGATCTTTAAAGAAAAAAGAGAATACAAGGGAGTCAACAAACGAATACTGGGAAAGGTCGATAATAGGATCATTAAGAGACAAAGAGCTCAGTTCAACTAATTCTAAAAGAAATTCTTTCATTTTCTGACGAAAAGCATGATCTAATTTCTCAACCTCTGTTACATTCAAACGAACCATAAGGGCTAATAAGAGGTTTGATTGCCGTTCTAGGATAAGATAGGAAGCAAAATTCTCATCTCGGTCTTCGAACTTCATGGCAACTAACCGTTTATCAATCATTTCCGTGCTAAAATCAAATACTGCCTTAATCAAGCCAGCAATCAGGTTAGAGTCAGGAGCATTTGGATCAAAAGTTTTGGTATAAAGCCCCAATCCTTCTTTACTTAGATAGACTGCCTCTATGGAATACTCCACTGTCAATAACTCCTATTCAGACGGATCTTAGAAGATTTTTAACAATCAATGGTTAATCAGTAAAATCGATAAATTGAGACAAATAAAGAAAGTGTCTTTAATATTTTTTCGGGGAGATTAAAAACACATGGTAAGTTGGTTTAGTAAAGATCCTCTAGGTAACAATAAAGGTAATGATAATGATTTCTAGTAATATCCAAAAATTGACCAGCCAGCTTGAGGGCCCATATCCTCCTCCTACGTAATGACTGTATGGTGAACATAGATAATGAATGAAAAAAAGCAAATCCAGGTCCTTCCCTCAAATAAGCAAACGAGTGTCTGTATTCGGACGCAAGCTTCACCGTTATACAGCTCGCTCTATTTAGTCCCTGAAGAGGCGATACGGATAGGAACAGAACTGATTCAAACAGGATTACGGATTCTCCCCCAAAACATTCAGGAAGATCGAAGCATCGACCTCAATGAGGTCAGTTCGACCTTAAACGCGCTTTCTTTACACGCTAAGCAGACGAAAAAGAAGATCTAATATGTGTATACTAAATGGTGATATCTCCCCTTATCCTAGACTACTTTTTCCATTACTACTCTTCTCAAGCTCTAGATCAAGCTTCGAGATCTGATTCCTATCCATTGAGATTTCGACAACTCAAGTTCCAAAGCTTTCAACAGGGATGGCATATTCCCCAAAGGTCCATTGGAAACTATTCTCAGCTTCTCCAGTATGTTACAACACAGAAAATAGTTCCAGCACATGTATATGCCACAGTTCTACAATTTCTAAATTCGGCCCATTTAAAAACCATAGCAAATCCCGCATATTGCTTAAGTGGCCCATTTGTAATGGATTTTGATCTAAAAGGTCATATCTTATATGCCCGAGAAGGATTCGAGGAGTTAAAAGAGCGAATTTTAGATACGGTGGATCTCTTACAGGATTGGTATGGACTATCGCAGTTTGAATATGCGTTTAGTGGACATAAAGGATTTCATCTATACGTATACGATTATCCTGAACGGTGCTTAAAATCAACTATTTGGGGATATCCACGCGAACGCTATGAATCTCAACAACGGCATCGGATCACCTGGCAATTACGACGGGCGGGAATTGAATTTGATTATCCGATCAGTACAGATACCCGTCGCATTTTACGCATTCCCCACACTCTCCATGGAAAGACGGGATTGAGATGTACATCCTTACACTCAGAAAATGAACTGCGAAAATTTACTTTGGAAGAGGCTCAACCTGTTGTTCATTCAGACATACATCAAGAATTAATACAGGTGAAAGTGGTACGATACTTACCCCCCTTTATCTGGGAAGGTGAAACTTATTCTGGAAAGCGGGGTGATTATATGCAACTTCCTCTTTCACTAGCTGTCCTATTGGTCTTACAGCAGGATGCGATCTTTCTCTCAAATCCCTCCTTAGAAGAGTTACTGAAATATAAAAAAGAATAAATGATAAGAAACCAGTAATGATGACCCCTTACTTCAGTGTTGGCAGTTGAGAATAAGTAGGAGGCTTATGAGGACTAGCTGCCTCCCGTTAATCTATTAATACTAGAAACAATAAGTTTAAATTGTAATAATATTTAATGTCTGAAAAAGATCTAATGAATCTGTTGGGAAATTAGGTGGGAAGACGTAGAGCAATTATTTGTAGTATCTGGATTTTGATCTCCTTCGGTCTATTTGGTGCAAATATCTTCCATGGCGAGGTGAATATTTCCTCCAAAGTGAGGACTGTATTTTATTTGAGATACGCAGATAGTACGGACCTCAATTACATAGTTATACCTTCTGGAGATTTAGGAAACAATTATTCTCAAGAAATTTCTATTATTTTGAAAATAGAGGAAAAAAATTATACTTTATTTCAAAAATACATTGATAATACTATTTTTTTACAAACCTCATATTGTAAACGAATATTTGATGGAACAGGAACACCCTGGATAAATATCTCCTTGTCTTCAATTGGATTAATCGCCGATGTTGAAAAGTTATCACTAGAAGTTGAGGTAAATCACTTCCGTAAAGAAGGAAGTTATTCTGATAAGCACATAAATGAATCAAAATGGTTTCAACCAGCTAAATATGTTGATTCTACTCATCCATCAATTATAGATAAGGCAAAAGAGATAACTTCAGCTGGTTGGTCACGAAATAAAATAATTTCAAAGATAGTTACTTTCGTAAAGAATAACGTTGAATATAATGAAAGTTACATTGCTTACAATCATTGGATTCACAATGAAACCTACTATGGTGAGGAAAATGGAAGAGCATCCGATGTGTTGCGGAGGAAACAAGGTGTGTGTACTCATTTTGCACGACTTTTCACAGCCCTTAGTAGGGCATGTAATATACCAACTCGAATAGTTTATGGTTATTTGATAGAATATGATGAAACTTGGAATATTTTTAAACCTATCCTTCATGCTTGGGCTGAATATTATGATAAGGAGATGTGGAATTTTATTGAACCCCAATTTGGTATCTCAAAAGTATGTCCTGCGGAATATGTTCCAATAATTAATGGCCCAATGCAGAAAGACTCATTTTATATTGAGTCAATTCATCCCAATTTATATATACTAAATCATAAGGGAGATGATGATACCCACATCCATGAAGAAGCTTACCATGAGGATTTCTCATCAGAAGAAATATTCTTCTTTATTGATGAGTTCCTTGGTTGGTTCTTTCTAATCCTAATGATTATCGGTATCCTACTCTTAGCTAGATCAAAATGATATGGCATTTTGATATACTTTCGATAATGTCAGAAAATTAAGGAACAAAAGCCGTATTCAATTTATCAGAAAGCTATCAATATCTCCTTCTGTCGACTATGAACTAGATATTGTTCTATCTCAAGTTTTCATTTCTTCTATGTATATTCGAATTCAAAAATTTAAAATTAGAATCAACTATTTCTTGAGTGGATATGGTGTTAAACTTCGTCAAAGAGCGGTTTGACGACGTTTTTTAGTTCCAGTTTATGGATTAAAAGCCGCAATCTTGTACGAAAACTCAAGAAATATGAGTAAGAATTTCACGAATGATGCGGGGAGCGAGAGCAGGAGAAATATTATGACCCATACCCTCAATACGAACAAATTTCGCTCCGGGGATGGAATTAGCAGTATCTTGTCCGCCCTCAATTGGAACAAGGGGATCGGCATCACCATGGATGACGAGGGAAGGGATACTTATTGATTTAAGGGCTTCAGTACGACTCCCAGAAGTCAAAACGGCTGCAAATTGACGGTCTCTACCCAGAGGATAAAAAGAGCGATCAAAGGAGCGTGCTGTACGTAGTCTGATCGCCTCCTCATCAAAAGGAAGAACCCCTCCATCAAAAATTCTCCATAATTCTACTGCACGTTCGATCAGTGCACTTCGTTCAGTTTCAGGGGGGGCCATTAAGGCAGCAGAAGCTTCGGGGGTAGACATGGGTAAATCAGGATTTCCTGTACTGGACATAATGGAAATAAGGGAGGTAACACGTTCTGGAAATTCAATGGCCAGGGTTTGAGCGATCATTCCTCCCATACTTACACCACAAATGTGTGCTTTCTCAATATTTAAGGCGTCCATCAAACCTATCGTATCTTTTGCCATGTCAATCAATTGGTAGGGGACTTCAGAGGGTTCTCCCCGTATTAATGACAAGATATCGGGAATAGGCGCATCCTCAAATTTCGTAGATAAACCCACATCACGATTATCAAATCGAACCACGAAATAACCCTGAGAGGCAATTTCCTGGCAAAATACCTCCTCCCAAAAAACCATTTGTGCACCTAACCCCATAATAAAGAGGAGTGCTGGATTAGGCTTGTTTCCAAATGTATCATAACAAATTTCAATATTATTGGCGGAGACTTTCTTTTCCCCCGAATAAGGAACTTGCATTCTTTCTACTATCCTTAAATATTCTCGCAACTAGAAAGAGAGCTTATTCAATTATAAAAAGCTATTGAGGCTTTACCTTAACAGATTCAGATGATGAAATATTAAGTCGTATTTTAGAAAAATATATTATTTACGGAAGTTAAAACAAGGAAAGGACGCAATACCGATGGACCAACTTAGTAACAAGGTTCAACAAGAGTATTACAATTCAGGAGGCGCCCTTTCACTTAGTTTTGAAGAATTTTGTACGTTTTTTAATCTTGAGGCACCTATAGCAAACCATATAATTGAAGACTTGTGTGCAACTGGACGGTTTCATATTAGTACGCGTATTGACTCAAATTCGGGAAAAGAAGAACAATGTTTAGAGTTTCATCCGAAATATCAGTGCAATTTTTGGGTATATTCCAAGGTCGTGGCAACTGAAGCCAAATTATTGCTGGAACTCGGGAGTGAGCTAAATTTCCCCTATGATTCCAGGATGAAAAATCTAGAAATCAGAGCCCAACATTTAGTGGAACTGACCCTTCATGATGAAAACCTGAGGACACTCCCTGCCTTCATTGGACAGTTTACCCATTTAACGACATTAAAATTATTACGATGTAAAATCACCTCCTTACCCGAAACGATTGGGAACCTCAATAAGCTAAAACAATTGGATTTAGATTCAAACGAGTTAACAATGCTCCCTGCTTCACTCGGAAAGTTGAAGCATCTAGAAGAACTATGGTGTCGACATAATAAATTAACAACCCTTCCAGAATCACTGAATGAATTAACACATCTTCATACACTTTCTCTGGATTTCAATCAGATCGCTACCCTACCAGAGAATATGGCTGGGTTAGAACGCCTAGAAACCTTCTCACTCAATCATAATCGATTACACACGCTTCCTGTTACATTTGGGAAGCTAAAAGCCCTACGAACAATTTCTTTAGTCGAGAATCATTTTTCCTGCTTCCCGAAGTCTCTACCCAAGGTTTCCTCTCTTAAAGAAATAGAGCTAAGAAACAATCAACTGACTAAACTTCCTGTATCAATCATCAATCTTAAGGAGTTACAGATGCTAGATGTGTGCCATAATCGTTTGGGTACTCTCCCACGGGCTCTACAAAGATTAAAGGAACAGGATATAATTTTCGTAGGTGAAGTTCAGAAAGCAATGAGCGAAAAAAAGAAGGCTGACCATGCAGCGGAGGCACGGTACAAGCAAGGTCTTAAGGAAATATCTAACATTACTGAACTTTCAGAATCCCTGATCATTGAGATAACATCCAAGTAAAATGCGAACATGCTAAGACATCGAGGCTTTATGCAAGAGGGTCCTGTTAGATGGGATAAAGCATTAGCACTTTTACCTTACGCATCTTTTCAATTGCCG
>JAEOTF010000090.1 GCA_016840025.1 Candidatus Hodarchaeota archaeon | reverse complement strand
CTAGAACAGGAATCTCTTGATTATTTTAGGTTTAAAGGGTAGGTCCAATTTCCTTTTGTTTAAAGAGGAATGATAATAAAAAATCATAAGTCGCCAATTTTGGCATGAAGTTTCTTTACTTGCTTTAAGAGCTCTTCTTGAGCGGCTTCATTTTCCTTTTTGATTTTATCTACACCGAGTTTAGGAATCACATCACAAATATCATTGATAGTGGTTTGCCATTTCTCGCCTTCTGAAGCACTAACCCATTCCAAACGAAAACGTTCGCCACTTATGCCCATTCTAGCGAGTCTTTTACGGAATTTCGTTTCTTCAAAGCGTTTTTCCGTTTGGTGATTGGCAGAAATATAATGACAATCGTTAATGTGACAACCAGAAACTAAAACTGCACCAGCACCCAAACGAAAAGCTTCATAGACAAATTTCGGGTTAACGCGTCCAGAACACATCGTTCGAATAACACGGGCGCGTGTTTGCTGTTGCATTCGTGAAACACCGGCATTATCCGCGCCGCCGTAGCTGCACCAGTTACACGCCCAGACAAGTACTTTCTCCTCAGGAGATATTGGGTCATGCTCAAGAGCCGCATATATCTGGGACACAAGTTGTTTATCTGTAAAATGCTGTTGGTCTAGAGCTAACTGAGGGCATTCACTAACACAATTGCCGCATCCCATGCAGAGCGCGGCGTTCACGATCGCTGGCGGTGTTTTCGGCGCTTCCAGATGAATTGCCCCGTACGGGCAGACTTTAACACATCTACCACACCCGTTACACTTCTCCGGGTCTACGATACTCACGATCGGTTCGATTTCCCACTCATCCTGGCTCAACACCCGTGCCGCTCGCGACGCTGACGCTGATCCCTGCGCCACACTCGACGGAATATCCTTCGGTCCTTGGGTTGCTCCCGAGAGAAAGACTCCTGCCGTTGCCGTATCGACCGGCTTCAATTTCGGGTGTGCTTCCATGAAGAACCCCGACGCACTTCGCGAGATGTTCAGGATTTGTCCCAATTGCTCGCTTCCTTCTGCTGGGATCGCTCCGTTCGCCAGTACTACCATATCCGCTTTAACCGTCAATATCCCGCTTGTCGTCTCAATCGGGATCAACAGTTCTCGTGTTACTGGGTCTTCCTGCACTTCTCCTGGTCGTGTGCGGATGAATTTAATCCCTGCTTTTCGCGCGCGCTGGTAGAATTCTTCGTAATCTTTCATATTTGTCCGCATATCCATATAGAGGACTGTCACATCTACTGCCTCTTTATATTTCTCTTTTAGCAGTGATGCTAATTTCACGGTATACATACAGCAGAAACCGCTGCAATAAATTTGGTTGTGCTGGTCTCGAGAACCGACGCAGGTGATAAACGTGATATTATGCGGTTTTTTCCCGTCGCTCATAACAACCGACCCGAACGTCGGCCCCGATGCATTTACCAGGCGTTCCAGTTCCATTGCCGTGATCACATTGGGATACTGCCCGTACCCCAGGCGCGGGTCTTCCCGTGGATTATACAGGTCAAAGCCTGTCGCAACAATAATCGTGCCTACTTCTTCATTAAAGAACGCGGGTTCTTGCTTAAGATCTACCGCTGCCCGTTCCGGCCCGCATTTCTCGACACATTTGTCACAGTCAATACAGGCGTCTTTATCTATCAAGACTTTCATCGGTACCGCCTGCGGAAAAGGGAGATAGACCGCTTTACGTGGACCTAACCCTTCTTCCCATTCGTGCGGTACGGTTACCGGACAGACGTCCACACATTCCGCACAGCCTGTGCAATTCTCCTCAATAATATAGCGAGGATTCTTTTTGATCTTTACCTCAAAATTCCCGATATATCCGCTGACTTCCACAACTTCGCTCATAGAATAAAGCTTGATTTTTTCGTGTTTCCCCGCATCCGCCATGAGAGGTCCTTCAATACAAATACTACAGTCAAGGGTCGGAAATGTTTTATCCAGGGCAGCCATTTTTCCTCCAATACTGGGACCTCGCTCTACAAGAATTACCTCATGCCCCTGATCGGCAAGATCTAAAGCGGCGCAAATACCCGATACCCCGCCGCCGATGACGAGGGCTCTATCCGTGACAGGTACACTCATCCTTTGTAACGGCTTCAAATATTTTGCTTTTGCGACCGCCATTCGCACGAGTTCTTTGGCTTTTTCCGTTGCGTCTTCCGGATGATCCCCGTGAATCCAAGAACAATGTTCTCGAATATTGGCCATTTCATACAGATACGGGTTAAGCCCCGCGGATGCGACCGTTTTCCGGAAGGTTGGTTCATGTAGCTTGGGTGAACAGGATGCTACGACCACCCTGTTTAATTTATGTTCTTTAATAGCATTTATAATCTCCAACTGCCCCGGATCCGCACAGGTATACCGATTGTTTTTCACATAAACAACATCGGGCAGTGTTTCCGCAAATTCGGATACTACTGCGGTATCTACCACACCCGCAATATTAGATCCGCAATCACAAACAAAAACACCGATACGTACTTCTTCGTTTTTCAAATTGATCGTTCCTCGTTCTATCAGGGCTGAAAAAGATTATAGTCGCTCTGCCTGTACTGACAAAATATCCCTTTGATAAACTTTCTATTAACAGTATTTCAGGCGTCTGTGCCCCACTCTGGACATTTCTCTTGTTTGAAATTATCGCAGTTTTGACAAAGAGCAATATCGCAGCCTTTACAGTGTTCGGGGCCTAAACTACAGCGTTCTAGTATTCTCCATATACACACAAAATTTCCATTCCCAATACAGCCCTGTGGAGCATGAAACTCGGGTTGTTCAATCTTTCTCCCGGTTATTGTTTCGTAGACCCAAGAAAAGGCTTCACGGAGTCCTTCACTCGTCGTTGCACATGCTTCGGTAATACTGGTTTTATGGCCGGCTTCCTTAAGTTTCTGGAGTTCAAAACGGTCTATTAATTCCGCTACAGTAGCTCGCTGCGGTATATCCATTTTGTTGGATATAACAATAATAGGTACGCCATCTTGGAGCGATTTGACCGCTTTTTGGAATTCTTCCTTTGATTCATCTAGTCTTTCTTTGTCGGAAGCATCCACAACGAAAATAAGGGCATCTGCACGGTCTAAGAAATTTTTCCAGAGATTTCGAAAAGCTATTTGTCCCCCTATGTCGAATACGTTTAATTGAAAGCCGCTTTCTACCTGAATCGCTTCAATATTATGTCCTAAAGTCGGAGCTGTCGAAATAAATTCACCCTTTCGCACATGTTCAAGTATTGTCGTTTTTCCAGCATTATCAAGTCCAACGAGAACACAAGTAATCTCTTTTTTTCCCTCACCGGTAGGAAACAGCTGTTTCATCTGTGTTGGCATAATTCTTCCCGACTCTTCGTACTTTTTTGAGGTTATTAAATGATTTAACTTTTGCTTTTTTTCGTTTCTCAAATATTAATGTAACTTGAATTCCTTAACTTTTTATCCGAAAAGGACTAAAGCTAATCGAAACCTCCGGTTATATTTCAGGAAAGAGGAGAATATGGAAATGAATACTGAGACAGAAGAGGAGTTAACTTTGCTAACCAATATGGGGATAAAGGGAGAAGAGCCTTTCAAATTAGTGGGTTTATTGGATGCCAGTTTCTGCATGTCTGACATGAAAAATTTAGGAATATGTATAGGAATTAAGAATTGGAAGAAAACAAAGGGTAAAACAAAATATAGTATCATGGTACAAGTATTACTTGTCAGTGATTCTCTTTTAATCGTCAATCAGGTGGAAGAACTAACTCAAATGGTCTTTACTGTAGAAGAAGTGTTAAAAGATCCCGATGCTGCATTTGATGCTATTTCTGATGCCGCTATAGTAAGATATCACGAAATGAAATCAGAAAAGGCAAAAAGAATGAAAAAATCGTCCGAATAAAACCTATTTTCACGAGAATTTCCAAAATCTTCTGTGAATCCTTGAATTGGCGTATTTATTTAATTTCATTGGTGGTTTTAAAACTTAGAGAACTCATAACTCACCTATCTGGAAATAGGAGGTATAAAAAACCAGTAATCTTTTTTTAGTTATTCTTGAAAACCAGCTATGATGTGAGAGTTGGATTTTTAAGCCGACTTTCACCTATCTCTTCCAAAAAGATATGAAATAATTCAGTACCTCTTTGGAAGGGGGTATTAACAGTTGAAATATGAAAAACCAACAGATGCTCTGGCAAGATCTATAGGGAGAAGGATAAAAATTGTTCTAAAAGATTTCACAGTTATTTCAGGAATTCTCAGATCATTTGATTCTCATTTAACTATAAGAGTTGATCTTGTAGAGGAAATCAGTCCAAAACCAGACAGTGAAATCATTAAAAAAAACAAAATCCTCGTTCGAGGCAATACCATTCTCTATATCATCTTTCGATCCCATGATGATCCTAGTACTAGAAAAAGGTTAGTCCGTGAGCTTATTTCTGAAGGAGATGCCTTGAATAATCGAGGGAATAAAAAAGACGCCCTCCAAGCTTATGCAAAGGCCCTTGATCATGCAAAAGCAATCAAATCAAGAGCTACTCCTCTAGTATTAAACCGAATTGGAGACACTTACAAAGATTTAGATAAATTGGAGGAAGCAATCAAGCACTATGATGAGGCTATTGCTTTTTCCCAAGATACCCCAAAAAGCGAAGTTATTGCCTTAAACAAGAAAGGAGATGTTTTATTAGCGCTTGATAAACGGGATAAAGCGTTAAAGTGTTATGAAACTAGTGTAGAGCTATCTAAAACAGAGCAATATTCAAAAATCCATTTAATAAGTTTAACCAAACTAGGAAAATTACTTTCATTAACAAATTCGCTCAATCGAGCAGAAGAAGTTCTTTCATATTCTCTTGAAACTGCGATTCAAGCAAACGAACCTCAATTCGCTGCACGATTTTCCGTAGGGCTGGGAGACGTAAATATGAGGATAGGTAATCTTAAAGAAGCGTTAGAGCGTTACAATTATGTTATTGATAGAATAAAACCCCCTCATGGAGCCACCGAACGAATCCTTGCATATCAAAAAAGTAGTAGTGTTTTAATGAGAATGTCTCGTTGGGATGAAGCATTAAAGAGAGCCAAGGCATCTCTTGAGCTTTCACGGAGAAGAAAGGAGCGTTATCACGAGGTGGTTTCTCTTGCAGCCCTAGGAGACATTTCAACCAAAATGGGCAATCATAATGAGAGTGTTATTTGGTATCAAGAGGCACTCAAGTCTGCTGATCGAAATCGTCATTTTAGACTAGCTGCTTTTTGTACTTACCGTCTAGCTGTTATTTTCGGCGAATTTGGAGAAAAACAGAAAGCAATACAATATTTTGAAAAGGCTATGCACCGCGCTGATCGCACGAGAAATGAACGGCTCAAAGGGCGGATAGAAACTGGATTAGCAAACCTTCAACAAAGAAATCCCACTATCGCCCTTGAACGATATGAAAAAGCAGAAGCTATCTTTCGACGAACTAAGGATTTTAAATCTTTATCAATAACCCTAAATGATAAAGCAGAACTGCTTCTTCGAATAGGAAAAAATCAAGAAGCCATAAACACCCTCGAAGAATCCATCCAAATCATTAACTCTGTAGGGGATCCTAAGGGTGAACAAATCTCTTTATGTAAGCTAAGTTCTGTGCTAATGAAGGTTGGTAAAACAAAGAAAGCCGAGAAGATATTAGAAAGATCATTGGATATCACAAGAGAAACTCGTGATCTTCAAGGACAAATTGTAACATTAGGTCTCCAAGGAAATCTATTGGAAAGAGAAGGGAAGTTACAAGATGCAATTAAGAGTTATGAAAAAGCTATTGAGCTTTCAAAAGAAAGTAAAGACATTCAAAAGGAAAAAATGAATCTTGACAAGCTTGGAAATTTATATATGAGACTAGGGGAGTATGATCCTGCTCTTGAGTCTTTCCAACAATCTCTTATCATCAGTAAGGAAACCGATAATCGAAAAATGGAGATTATCAGTCTATCACAGATTGGAGATCTCCTCATTAAGAAAGGGAACATAAACAACGCAATTGAGACTTATCTCAAAGCTCATACCATTGCGATAGAAGTAGGTGCTCCCGAAGATCAAATTATTATCGCAAACAAGATTGCCGACCTTTATACATCTATGGGAAAACTGAACGCCGCTCTTGAAACTTATCAAGAGAGCTTGTCATTAGGAATGAAGGAGGGGCTAAAAAAAGCCCAAATCTTTTCAATGGAGGGAATTAGTTCAGTTTATTTTAGATTAGGTAGAACTGATGAAGCCATCGAGCAAACAAACAAAGCGTTAGAGCTTACTAGAAGTATTAAGGATAAACAATCAGAATCTGTAGTACTTAGTAGTCTAGGATTCTTTTATGATAGTACTAGCCAATATCAAAGAGCTTTAGAATTATATAGACAATGTGTAGAACTTGAAGAGGAAGTGGGTAATCAAAGAGGTAAATTAGCCGCCCTCCATAGGCATTCAGATCTCCTCTCGCGAATGGGACGATATGAAGAAGCGATTAAATCTTTTGAAGATTCATTGAGTATTGCACGTTATATTAATGAACCACCGGCGATCATACAAAGCTTAAACTATTTAGGTGACAGTTATAATCGACTTAAGAAGCACGAAAGAGCGCTCAATTTTTTTGAAGAAGCCTTGGAGATTGCCATCACTGCTGGTTATCGAAAATCTGAGATTACAACGTTAATTAAGATCGGTCGCACCAAAGCTATGTTAGATAAAAGTATGTCGAATATTGTTGCGGATTTTGATAAAGCACTCCATTGTGCTCGGCAAATTCACGAGAAAAATCTAGAAGTTTCTGTGTTAACCAACTTAGGTAATGCCCTTAGAGAAATTGAAGAAAAAGAAGCAGCGTTTGAGGCATATAATACAGCTCTCGATATCGCCCGTAAAGCGGGAAACATACGAACAATCCTTGTAACTCTTAACAAGCTTGCGGATGCCTATGCAACGGGAGAAGTTATTGATAAAGCAATAGCAATCTATCAAGAAGCGTTATCTTTAGCAGAAACCACCGATAGTGAGGGACTTCTTGCACGAACTCAAGCTAATTATGGCACAACTTTAAGAAAAATGGGAGATGACATTGAGAAAGCCCAGCAGTTTCTACAAAAAAGCCTTAAACACTATCAAGAGAAGGGAAATCATAAGAAAACAGGTGAAGTGCTAATTCAGCTAGGAAAAACGTATCCGAAAAAAAAAGAACGTGCAGTTAATGCTTTTGAACAGGCATTAGAACTTTTTACGGAAATTGATGATCAGAGAGGAATAGCTTCCGCATTAGTGGCAATAGCTTCTTCCAAAATTATTGATGAACAAGAAACAGCAAAAGAATTGTTTACTAAAGCACTAAACATTAATGCTATCTCTGAAAAAGATAAAAAGGTAGCAAAAGAGGAGCTAGAGTTATTAGCGGGCAATTAAACAAAATGCACACCTATGCATTTTTCTAAAGTAATTCACAGAAAATAGCTCTTTTCCAGTTATAGAGAAATAAGACGGCTGGATTTTGGGATATATTCTAAGAAATTACCTTTACAGGATGGATCGTTGAGAATTATAAAGAGAAATATCGATTCATCTTATGCGTATAATATCTTACATTAATTGTGTTTATGTGTATTTCCTCAATTATGACCATTTATCATCCAAAAAAGGCTAATGAACTAATTTCTAGCAAGGAAACGACTAATTCTTCTTCCTCACCTTTTGGGAAAATGTTTCTCTTTACTTCTTCTGGTTGTATACACTGTAATCAGGCTAGAACAATTACAAAACGTGTAGCTTCTCAATTAGGAAATTCAGTCGTTGAATTGGACATAGAAACGCTTCCCGAAATAGTGGATGAAAAAAAAATCGCGATTATTCCAACTTTAATCATAGGAGAAGGAAATGCTGAACAGCGTGTGACAGGGGGTAGTTTTTCCGAGGGAGAAATAATAAAGGCTGTATTCAATGCTAGTGTAAGATAGGGCATAAGATTAGAATATATGTTTATTAACCATTAATTTTTGGAAGATTATAGTGTCCTATATTCTGATTCAGGTTTTGTGAACAAAAGGGATAAATTAAATTATAATAATAAGTAAGTGTTCTGGAAAACCAAAATATATGGATAAAAACCTTAATATTATAAGAAAAAACAAATATAAACGGATTTATTACTCTGACATACTGCTTTCAACTCTTGATTCAGGTTTTTAAGTAAGAAACCAACTAGCAAGTAAATAGAATATTTTGGAAATAGGAAGAAATGATACCTATAAGATGCTTCACATGCGGTAAAGAGATCGCTTCACTTTATGATGATTTCTTAAAGAAGGTCACAGAAGAAATGGAAGATCCTGAAAAGGTTCTTGATTCTTTTGGATTAATACGCTATTGCTGTCGGCGAATGTTAACCACTCATATAACGTTACTTGATGAAACGATGCGATACACAAAACCGAGTCGGAAAATTTAGAATCAAGTAAAGTTCAATGTAGAGTGTTTCTTTTACTCCTGTGGAGAGGAGCACAAAACATTCAGGGGTGCATGGCTATAAAAATCCTCATATTTGGTGCAGGTGCTATGGGATCACTTTTTGGAGGGTTATTTGCGATTAATAATCATGATGTTACATTACTAGGGAGAGGAACCCACATCAAAGCTATACATAATAATGGACTTGACATTCTAAAAGATGAAGAGAGCTATTCAGTCCAAGTCAAAACTGCCCGATCCCTCAAGGAAGTAAAAAAGAATGTTGACCTCATTATTATCGCAACTAAAGCCTTTGATCTAGCGGTTGTTTGTGCAGAACTCCAAAAATGGAGAAATAAAGAAGCAAATATTGTTATACTCCAAAATGGACTTGGAAATGAGGAGATTGCCTCGAATTACTTGGAAAAGGGTCGTATTTATCGCATATTAACAAGCGAAGGGGCTTTAATTAAAAAACCAGGTGTTGTAATAAAAACGGGGCAAGGTTTATCTATGATAGGACGATTCTTAGCGTCTCCTAAGTCAAATGAGTTTATAGAGGAGCTCTCAGCAGTCATTACAGCAACGGGTTTACCATGTAAAGTAGTATCTAATCTTCAACAGGCAATTTGGGAGAAACTTGTAGTTAATTCATCTATTAACCCGGTTGGGGCACTTACAGAACTCACCAATGGGGAGATAATAAAGCAAAGATGGGGCAGTGAACTTCTAAGAAGTGTCGCGTATGAAACAACGAATGTAGCTATAGCTAATGGTATCAATTTTGAAATAGAAAATCCCGAGGAACTTCCAATACAAGTGGCAAGAGCTACAAAAGATAATTATTGCAGCATGTTAATGGACATTAAAAATGGACGGCAAACAGAGATTAAATTCATCAATGGAGCGATAGTAGAGAAAGCACAAAGTAGAAAAATCGAAGTTCCGTTAAATAGGATGTTAACAACTCTTGTAACGCTTAAAGAACAAAAAAGAAACTAATTTATCGGTCTTAAGAAGGTAACAAGGAATTTATGACGTGTTAGAATGATCATAAAAAACACATTTGTTAACATTTGTCTCTGCTTATGTACAAAAAGATTAATAAGACGCATCTCCCTAATGTTAACTTGACCGTGAAACAAGATGGATCGACGATTACGCCCTCGAATGATTAATGCTATTGCGATTTCAGCATACAAGGATAAACTCCAACAATTAATTAAGAGATGGATGAAGGCCCAACAAAAATCAATGATGACGGTCAATGCTGTTATGGCATTAGTGGGAAAGATAGCTCTCGCATCGAATAAGGCACTCTTTGAAGAATTAGAAGGATTTGATCAATTAGACACAAGGGTACGATACAATCTGATACTTAAGATTAACGAACGTCTACCTTTGTTGCAGAGTTCAGTCGAAGAATTTGAGACAATTACATTCGAGATGCAGAAACTAATACATCGAATCAATCAAAATTTTACTTTTGTCATCTCTTCTCATGATAAAAGAGGCGAAAAACTAGATAGAGAAATTGAAATCCTCGATCAGGTAACCAAAAACTTTAGTACAATCACTGAGATGTTTGAAACAGAACAACAACTAAAAAGTAAATTAGTTAGTATTTTACTGAAGAATCCACGAAAATCTGCCGAATACACTCTATTCATGACCGTTTGGGCAGCCGAACCGTATGTTGAATATGAAAAAATTGATGAATTATTAGAAGAAAGCCAATATCTCGATCGAGAACTAACTCAGCTAACTGCAGGGGCTTATGATCCAGCTCAAATGCCACCGCATATGACTTAGAATTCTAACTGGTAAGAAACCAAAATGTCTTCTAACACATAAAAAGTCATAAATAACCTTAATTTTTTTCTAACACGCTGAGTTGAATTCCTTCTTCATTCATCAAAAATTCGTAGGTAGATATATCCATGGCATCTAAGAAAAGTACACTCAATAATGGTATAACAACGAGTACTCAGTTCTATCGTTTCTTTATCGTAAGTATAGGAGGATTATTTTTTAATGAGCTGATTCTGTGGTCTATGTATGAAATTGTTATACCAAAGTTAGAAGATTTTTTCCCATTCTTGACATCATTTTTTGACTTCTTTGCTGATATAAATTTCAAACGTTATGCCTTCGCAGCAAGTTTCGCGATCTTTGTGGTTACTATTTGGAATTACAGTCTGAATAAACGTTGGAGCTTCGAGGATAAATCCGAAGCTGACTTTAAACAATTTTTAGCTTATTGCGTCGTAGGAGCTTCAGGAGTGGTAGTAAATCTGGGGATTCTAATCACATTAACTGAATACTTTGATGTTTATTATCTAGTTTCAGGAGCCATAGCATTTATAGTATCTGTTATTACTAACTTTATTTTTAATAAGATATGGACCTTTAGTCCAGCGTTTACAGGTGATAAAGCCGTAGGAACACCCGATGACACCTCAGATTGAAATAAAGGCTTTGGATGGGCCCGGTCGAATCTGTAAAATTACTCAAGGACAACTTGATACACTCTCACCATGCATTCCTACATTACTAATTAGGATGAAGAATGATGTTTCTGTTGTATCTGGAGAAAAATTACGTATCACTTGTTTTCCTTCAAAGCAATTTTTACAAATCGGAAGTCAAGAGGTTTTAAGGCAATTTTTGGAAAAATATGACACAGAAGATATGTTTTATGTATTACCGCGAGACGCAAAAGCGTCCATCGAGAATATTAGAGAACAAATTAATTTTATCGAAAACTGCAATGAATCAGGAAAACTTGGTATTTCAGTAGGTGTTGAAATTCAAGAGCTGTCCGAGTATGAACTAAAGGATATATTCTCTTCAGATCTTGGAATTGTTGTACTTAATGAGGTCGGATATCTCCAAAATTCACCGAGAAGACTTATAGATTATTTAGTCAAAATAAGAAAAGCGGTATCACCTAGGACATTGCTTTATGCTGCTGGAATTCATCCTAATTATTTTCCCCTTCTAAGTTATACCGGTATTGATTTATTTGATGGTTTAGTATGTCGTATTTTAGGACAGCAAGGAGTTAAAATCCAAAGATTCGATCCTTTAACTATTAGTGCTGGTATGAAGGTTACTACTCGGGAAAAAGACAGACAGACTTTGATTGAGGATAATCTGAATTATGCAAACCATAGAATGCAAGAAATCAGAGCATCTATTCAAACAGGCGTCTTACGAGAACTTGTACGAGAAACTAGTGTAAACTATCCGCCAATTACTGCTGCGATGCGTCATCTTGACGATCAGAATAACTTTCTTGAAGTATTTACACCAATTAAGAGGCGAACGCCCCTCCTATGTACCACTGAGCAGGATCTTAAGAGACCAGAGGTATGTAGATTTATTAACAGAGTAATCGAACGATTTGAAATCCCAGAAGCAATTGAAATAATCATAATACTGCCGTGTTCTGCTAAAAAACCCTATTCCTTCTCGAGAAGTCATCAACTGTTTCGCAAAGCAATAAAAAGAGGAATTGGGAGAAGATATGACATTTTACAAGAACTTATACTTACATCTCCTCTAGGGATTGTTCCTCGGGAGTTAGAATGGACGTATCCAGCAGCACATTATGATATTCCTGTTACTGGTACTTGGTCTCATGAAGAGCAGAAACAAGTTCAAAGAATTTTGGAAAGTGTTCTGGAGAAATCACCTCATGCAAAAATAGTGTGTCATCTTGTTACTGTAGAAAAACAAATTGTACAAGTAGCATGCGACAAATTAGGGAGAGATCTTATTATAACCAATAGTACAGATAAATTATTGTCCACAGAAAACCTAAATAGACTAACAAAAACTCTTCAAGACCTATCCCAAGATATAACAACACCAAAAATAGCTACAAATAGACCGCTACGGCGTATCAGGTCAATTGCAGATTACATGTTTAGTAAGGGGATAGGTGAAAAGATTTTTCCACCATCTGTGAAAATAAAAGGAAGATCAGAAAAGGGAGAGAAGATAATTCGAGATAATAAGGTTATAGCGACTTTCAGACCAACAACAGGATTTCTTGAACTTAGTATAGCAGGAATCGAGCTATTTAACCGAAATCAACTTCCTATAGTTCAATTCAATGGAGAAACACTGAAAGGATCTTCTTTGTTATGTCCAGGAGTCTTAAAAGCCGATAGGGAAATTTTAATAGAAGAAGAAGTAGTTATCACAAATAAAAATGAGAAAAAAATTGCTGTTGGGAAAGCAATCCTACCAGGCGATATAATGCTGAGAATGAAACGTGGGGTCGCAGTTAAAATAAGAGAAAAGGTGAATCAGTCTTAATGAACTCAAACCTCTCCTCATACCAGACACTTGCGATCAAACTTCGTCATAATAGAGGTCAAAGAGGAAAATCGCAAAGGAATCATAGCATTTCATGGCAAGAGGAAACATCTCTCAATGGAAAACCAGGGAATGCTATTGTTATTATTCTACCTACAAAAGGTTGTAAATGGGCGGTGGGAGAATATGGGGGGTGTTTTATGTGTGGTTATATTGAAGATGCACCTATTACACCTATCTCACAAGGAGAGTTATGGGATGAATTTAATAAAGCAATTAATAAATTTAAAGACCTTAAAGGACCGTTAGCTCTACGAATTTTCAATTCAGGGAGTTTTTTAGATGAAGAAGAAGTGTCTACAGAGATAAGAGACAAAATATTCCGCATAGTGGAAGAAGATACGCGTATTATAGAAATAACCATAGAATCACGTCCAGAATACATCTCGAAGGAAAAATTATTGGAATTGAAGGAACTAACACCTTCAAAGCGAATTGAAATAGCAATAGGACTTGAATCAAGCAATGACTATATCCGAGAAGAATTAATCAACAAAGGATTTGGTTTTAAGGATTTTGAAAATGCTTGTGATATTATTTTGAATGTAGGATTGATCCCTAAAGCTTATTTGCTTCTTAAGCCACCATTTTTGTCTGAAGAAGAAGCCATTCAGGATGTTTTGATGTCGGTAGAGCAATGTACCGAGTTAGGTATCCAAAAAATATCTATTAATCCTTGTACAGTTCAAAAAGGAACAATAGTTGAAAAACTATGGAATGAGAATAAGTATAGACCACCCTGGTTATGGTCTATTATTCAGATATTAACATCACTTCATGCTACAAGCAATCAGAAACCAGTGATAATTTGCGAACCTACCGCTGGTGGAAAAATTAGAGGTGCCCACAACTGTAGGAAATGTGACAAAGATATCTTAAAAGCTATAACGCAAATATCACTAACTCAAACGTTGGAAGGAGTAGAAATTCCAGAGTGTGAATGCAAAAACATGTGGAAGATAATTAAAAGGGAGGAGTTAGCGATACAAAGAAACACAATAAATATTCTTCCTTTAAAACCAGCGGAACTTCATGGAACTAACATATAATGAACAAGAGCGAATAAAGTCAGTTACTTCGTAATAGTTCACTTTCAAAATAGTCATCCTCATATTAATAAACAAGAGTTCAGCTCTTCCAAATCATTAAATGGTATATCTATGAGCTTAATTCACATTTAGTAACTTAATCCAGTGGGTAACGATCTTTGAAAGTTGATGAATCTAAACAAGAAATACAGGTATCCGTAAGAGAGCTTGCTTTTGGATTTATCTCGAGTCGGGGATATTCACCAATTCCTGCCCGTCTAAGAAGATCAATGGGACAAAAAATACATCAAATTCATCAAGAAAAGGCAAAAAAAAGAACTGAAATACAAAAACAGGAAGGAAGGACTGACTTAGAAGAAAGAGACGAATATGAACCTACTCATCAAATCAAAACCCAATATCAAGCGGAGAAACATGTTAAATTTACGACAAATGTTAATAATTGGACCGTAATAATTACAGGCAGAATTGATGGTTTTTATGAAGAAGAGAATGAAGTAATTATCGAAGAAATCAAATCCGTCATGGATTTATCTAATTTTGATATGGAAGCTTCCTCTGCAAAGGCATATACCCTTCAACTTCAGATTTATGGGCATATCCTTAGAGAACAGGGTAATAATGTTCGTTGTCAACTTGTTTTAATCGAATTAGTGTCCGAAAACACAAGAACAATAGAGATCCCTCTTGAAGATCAAACCTCATTGATTCAACTACGCATTAAAGAGATATTGGAACATTGGAAGACAGAACAACAGATAAAATCGAATCAAAGATCTCGATCTTCTACAGTTATATTTCCTTTTTCAAAATATAGACCTGAACAGGATAAAATAATTGAACAAGCTGAGAGTACGATTGAAAAAGGTAAATGCTTGCTCATTTCAGCTCCATCTGGATTGGGTAAAACAGTGGGCACACTATATCCTACTGTAAAAGTTGCGCTTAAAAAGAACTTCCGTGTATTTGTTGTAACAAGTAAGACCACTCAGCAGAAAATATACAAAGATACCCTACGAAGAATGGTAAAGAAAGGATCGGACGTTCGAGGGATCATACTCACTGCCAAGGAAAAACTTTGCCTGAATTCCGATTATATTTGTGATCCACAATTTTGTTCACTATTGGAAAATTATAATACGCAAGATTTTACTGAAGCTATAGAGGAATTACTCGCAAGAAAAGTAATTGACGCAAAAGATGTGAAAAAAAAGGCGGAAGAAGTAGAAACGTGTCCTTTTGAACTATCCCTAGACATATCATTATTTTGTGATGTGATTGTTGGAGATTATAATTATGTTTTTCATCCTAATGTTTTTCTGCGTAGATTTTTTGATAAACCTTACAACGATTCCGTTCTGATAGTAGATGAAAGTCATAATCTTCCATTTCGAGCTACAGAGTATTATTCGCCCATAATATCATTACGAAATATCTGGGAAGTCGAAAATCACCTGAAATCATTATTTGATTCTGAAGAGTTCTATAAAAAGGGATTAGAGTTATTGCAAGATCTCTATCTCTATATACAAAACCTGACGAAGTATACTAAAGAATTTAATAAAAGAAAATGCGGAATAGTCCCATTGGATGAGGAAAAAATAACCACAATTCAGCAACAACTCGATGAGTTTGTCTTTGAATTTGTACGGGAATTCAATAAAGAATTTGGTCAACCACCACCACCCCAAGATCCAATGTTGGTCTTCGCTACCGAATTAAGATGGTTTCATAGTGTTCTATTAGAAAGCAAAACTAATGAGTTTTCTTACATCTACGATGCGGATGAGGGCATTTTAAAAATTCTGTGTAAATGTGCAGCACCAAAACTCGCTCAACGGATCAAGGGATTTCATGGGGTAATAGCACAATCAGCGACACTATCTCCTTTGGAGTATTTTCGGCAAATGCTTGGTTTTCCCAAAAATACACAGATGGAAGAGTATTCATCTCCTTTTCCATTGGAAAATCGTCAATATATTATCTATCCCTATGTATCTACAAAATATAAAGAACGAGATAATTTTTACGGCCAGATCGCTGACATCATTAGGGATTGTACCAAAGTACGAAAAGGTAACTACCTAGCATTTTTCCCAAGTTTTAAATTTCTAGAAGAGGTTAAGAAGAAGTTAGAAGAGGATTTATCTATCAACCTCTTGATCCAAGAAAAAGAAATGAGTACGAGAAAAAGGAGGAAGTTTTTGGCAGAACTCAGGCGATCTAAGAATAAGAATCTACTCCTTGGGGTCCATGGTGGAATATTTAGCGAAGGAGTGGATTATCCAGGAGAAATGGCGGTAGGAGCATTTGTTGTGGGACCTGGACTTCCAATGTTCTCATATGAACAAGAGCTGATCAAAAACTACTTCCAAGACACGTATGGTAAGGGATTTGAGTACGCTTATCGAAACATTGGAATGAATAGAGTAGTACAGGCAGCAGGACGGATTTTTAGGTCCGCGACCGATAAAGGTTTCGTTTTACTAATGGGAAAACGATTTAATACGCCTTATTATTATAATGTCTTACCTAAAGATTGGAAAATTGAAAAAACATTGAATCCAATCGAAACAGTTAGTGGATTCTGGCAGACCACTTTCAATTTATAAAAACCATGTTTTTAGAAAAAGAAAAAAAGGAAAAAAAGGGATGAGAGATTTTTCTTGTGAAACAGACCGTTTCTAGTATTAATCACACCAATTCCATAAAGGTACTTTAAAGCTATAATCCGTGAAGCCATTGGGCATTATAGGACTAACTACTAAGATTATAGAAGCAGGCTTAGAGACTGGAACAAATTTGATACCAAAATTGCTCTCATCACAAAGATGCATGTCTTTTACATAATAATAGTAGTTACCTCTGCATTTGTATTTATAAACAACGGAAACCATGAACTCAGCTTCAGGATAAATTACATCAAGATCTAGCTCTGTCCCACTTACGCTTGCGTCACTAATGTACCAACCGGGCCATGTTGTATACCAGTCAGTCATGTACCGAAACCCGATAAGCACTGTTTGTCCTACATATGCCGTAAGATCAAACGACATATCTACGTACCCACCGCTCACGCCTGTGAGCCCATAAAGGTTAGCAATGATGTCGGGGTGTGTACCTGGATCCACAGCTGTCGTGTACTCATTTGTAAGTGAATTCCATGTCTCTCCACTGTCTGTAGAGACCTGGATGAAGCCATAATCCCAATGGTCTTCAATAAGCCAGTCAGTACTTATCCTTAGATATGGGTCCGTTGGATCTACATATGCTTCTCCAAATAAAAGCGTGTTCGCAAGGTTATCTGCATCCCATTCAAATGGACCTGTATACCACTCACCTGTATCGGTTAACTGCCAACCGAAGATAGCCTCATCGTCGCCATCAAAGAATAGGAATTTGCTCCAGTATTTACGCTTCCATTTGGTGAATTCTATATAATCTGAACCATAAGACGCTATCATTGATACTTCTGTGTCATAGTCTAAGATTGTGATTGTGGTGCCAAAGTCTGTACCCGCAGTCCATGGAACTGGTACACCTTCAACCTCGTACACCCTTATACTATCCGCATCCGCACTACCAAGGTCAATCGATTTGTAATTATATCTGCCGCATCCTGGATAGTCCGAATGAATGAGATTAGCAATTCGCCAATCGTGAAACACTTGATCGAAGGTGTACGGAGCCATTAGAGTATTAAGACCTTCTACTCCAGGAATTCCTGCTTGGACAAATTGACCCAAAAATTCGGGTCCAAAGTGATCATTTAAGTACATTGCCCAGAGAAATGCCTGCCCATAATCAGCTAAGATATTAATACCACCATGGTCACTCCACGCTGTAAGTGAATTGTCGGGAGTAGCTAAATAGCTGTTAATATCACCCCATGGGACTCCATAACCACAAAGCCATTCAGCAAACGTCGAACAGCCTTCATTCATCATGTTCCCATCATCAGGATTATAGTCGTCATGGATAAGATGTTGGTACTCGTGGGCTATCGTACCCTCGTATACCGTATCACCTTCTAAACCTGTATAAGCTTCCCAGAAGTCGCCATCGATATTTATGATGTTTCTATTGAAGTAATATTCATAAGTACCCCAATAGAAGCCAATAATGAAGTAAGGATAGTCAGGATCATAATACATCTCATCTCCAATATTGGAGACCATAATCATTTTTTTTCCCTCAGGACTATAGTAATAATCCTCGGGAAGACCTAACATAGCTGCTAGAGGCGCATTACTACCATCATGGAAGTTTGGGGTTCCGAAGTAGTCGGTGTCAGTCGAATAAATGTTGCTTTCAAATTCATTCAATAGATAGTCAACTTGCTCTTGAGTTACAACAGGAGCAGGTCTTGGATCACCTGCAGGATAACTCATATCTATTTGTACCCAAATTTCAGTGAATTCTCCTTCCGCTACTAGGTAATACCAATCTAACCAAAGACCAGATATATCATCGTACCATAACATGAGTTTTTCATCTAGAATGGTAAGACTGTCTGTACCTGCTTCTTCTACAGAAGATTCTGAAGCAGGCATTGGATCCAAATGAATGTCAACCTGATAATCACTATCTCGAAGCTTCGGACCAATATCCATTGGTTGATACGCTGGAAGTGCCTGTGTTACACTGCCTTCAGCTTGTATAGCTATACCCGCGATATTTAGTACAAAAACTATTGTCAAAATGCAAGAAATTTTTTGTGCTCTCAACGAGTTTACCTCTCAAAATGTTGTGATTTGGAAATTAGCATTAATTTCCAACCCTTTCGGGCTTCTACAATTTTCTTTTTTAAAAATATCGGTATTAAAAGGTTTAAAATTTAAAATAAAGGATTAACTAATGTGTACACTATCTCTTAGACAGAAAAAAAAAGGAGAGGGGTTCTAATGAGAGAGAAGATAACTATGATATTATCCTCTACATTCTTAGATAGAACATTAATTTTACTATTTAAATTCTTTTATGTTCGATACTGTTATATATTACATAATACAATATGTTGTTAATTACATATAGTTAACAGACTCAAGAAAACCAGATGACATAGTTTATTCTAATGTTGGGGTTATAGATGATTCTGTTTAGGTAAAAAAGAACTCGAATGATTTTACCCGTTTATTGAGTACTTAAAACGAGTTTATCATTTTACTTAAAGAAAATATAATTTTAATTAGCGAAAAAAGTAATTATAATCTATTTAAATATTCTCACTACTTATCTAGATTGATTTCAAAAAGAAAAGTAAGGTGGGATGATACCCACCAAAAGTATGGTCTTCTAATCTCAAATCCTAATGCAATCGGCTCAATAGCATTTAGGGTGTTACTACCACCATCGACGACCAAACATAAATTTGCCTATCCAAAGAGACGCATCAGCCTGTACTAGACCAGTACCATATTCGTTCCAGCCCCAAGAGAAGTCTAAGAGATCAAATGTGAAAATATCAAAGATAGTCGCGGTTCTCTCTTTCTCACACCATTTTGTCATACGGTTGAAAAACCCAGCTGCCTTTAGGCAAAGTTCCATGCCATGTTGGTCTACGTTAGGATATTTGTCAAGTACCAGAGCAGCGATACCCGCGGCATGCGGGCTAGCTTGGCTTGTACCCCAGACTGAGTAATAGCCCCAATCACCTGAACCATATGGTTTATACGGTCCTTTCACCCCTGCTCCAGGAGCAGCAATGTCTAAATGCCAAGATTCTTGTCCTAAATCTGGGTTGGGTCGTGAACTAAAGTCTGTGAGATATACTTGGAATTCGTTACCCCATAAATCTTCAGTCCACAAGTTTTCAGGTACATCGTCTATCCACCAGTACCAGGGATCGGGATCACCTGTACCATAGCGGTAGTATTCATGTGTCCAGCCTGCTGCAGCTGTTGAAATCATTTGGGGGAACGCAGCTGGCCAACTCAACTGCTCGTACCCTTCATTACCTGCAGCAGCAACGAGGATCACCCCTTGGTCAATAGCATAGTCTATAGCTTCTTCTTCTAGGGCAGATGGGGAATAACTTCCAAGGCTTAAGTTAATGACGATTTTTATGCCGTGTTCTTTGGCTAGATCACCGATGTATCGGATGCCAGCAGCGACCATTTCATCGGTACCACCAGACCACCAATAGCCAGCTCCTTCAGGGGTAAACTCTATCCAGTCATCCAATACAAGGACTGGTATTAATTTAACTTTTGGAGCTACTCCTCTAACCCAGAAAGTGCCGTCGGGCCTATCAAGCTGCCAACCAGTGATAATACTTGCAACATGTGTACCATGACCACTCCCGAACGGGTAAGCTAGCCAAAAACCGCCGGGTGGGTAGTAGGTAATAAGCGGATTACCGTAGTCATAAGTCAAAAAGCCACGATCAGCATGTAGGGGTCCATAAGAAAATAGCCCTTCTGCGTCCCAATCGCCACCAGACCCTACATAGTAGACATCATGGCTGAAACCGATACCCCATTCTTCTACAACATCTACCATACCTTCTGGGAAGAACTGTAGATAATTAGACAACAAACCTGTGTCAAGAACTGCCACATAAACATCTTCGCCATCTACGCAGACCTTCTCGGCATCAGTCATGTCTACATTGAATGGTACGGTGCCTGGGGGTGTATCACATTGCCAAGTATTCCAACATTCCACTCTTGCAGGATTAGCAGTATAATCCATAAACATCGGTTGTGATGGTAAAGTTGGAGTCGAGGCCTTGACTTCTATTGGTGCCATGCCTATTGGAAGAATTGCAATTAACATCACAACTACGATAGCTGTCGGTAATATTATTTTTCTCATTATTTATCCACCTCTCTATAGATCAAATCATCTGCTTTCAGTAATCACAGTATTTTTTCGTCATTCTAGACATAAGTTAGTTACCGAAGTCATGAGAATAGTGAATTCAGATGTTTTTTCTCTGAAAGCTGAGCCTCGCCCTGTTGAAGAGAATAAATTCACTTCTTGAAGAAAGTTCATGAATTATAATCCAGTTGTTAGTGTAATACCTGAGTATGACAGAAATTTCTAAGGAATTTTTGGGAATATCAGCAGATAATTTGGGAAAATACGCATCTATATTTAGTTTAAATACTTTTTCTCTTATAAATACGCATTAGTAAAATTTCTGATTGTTTTTACCAGAATAAAGGGATTTTAAGTTAATACATATAGTGTTATCTGGCTTAGCTTTAAGATAAATGTCCATAGACTTTTATAATGACCCTTTAAGAAAGATTAACAATAATAGAATAAATTAAATCTCGAAAAATAAGCAGGGAGGAACAATATACCTTATTAAAAACAATTAATCATTAATATTAGCCTTTCAAACTAAGCTATTGATAATAAAAGGGAAAAAACGTATTTTGAGTAGGGTAAAGAAAAAAAAGGGGGTAATGTATGTATACCCTTAAAATAGTGCTCTATTATTGTCTATACGCTTAGGGAACAGCACCTACTGCTAAATCAGCCTGGATCAAACCAGATCCTTGATACATAGGGGTATAATATGGAATATAAAGAGCAGTGCCTTTAAGAATACCTTCTATAGCTGCCTGTGAGAGTGAAGGATTCTTCTCCAACATCATAGCAGCTACTGAGGAAACATGGGGGCATGCCATACTGGTACCTCCAACATAATAGAAGTTCCCTGGATTCCAACCTGCTATGTCACCTATTCCATTTGACCACCATGGAAGATGGCTATATCCGGGATATCCAGGATAAGGACCACGTACCCAGCTTCCTGGTGCTACTACGTCCAATTCTTGACCTGGTAATTCTATACTACTCCAGTCAGGTATATAGCATTCCAATTCACTACCTGTTTCTGTTATGTCCCAGTAAGGAAGTAAATCGCTTTGTAACCACCACATACGGTAGAAAGAGTAGTCAACAGGATGAGTCCACTCATAAAACCAGCCTGACGCTCCAACAGAAATAACTGGAGCATAGGCACCTGGATAGCCCATTCCTTCTGCTCCTTCATTGCCAGCAGCAGCAACCACAATAACATCATTTGCAATTGCTCTGTCAAGTGCTGCTTGCTCCACAGGTTCAAGTTCAGGACCACCTAGACTCATAGAAACAATATATCTATTATCTGGGTCTGCTATCGCGAGATCCGTCACATAATCTATACCTGCAGCCACCATTTTAGACGTACCAAACGTAACAAGTCCCTCAATTGGAGACTGATAGTCCGCTAATACCTTCACGGGAATAATGGTGACATCAGGTGCAATACCTCTAACTATAATTGGAGGTAAGACGAAACCACTTAGAGCATCATAATTGGCTCTGTAGAAGTAGCCAAGGATTGTACTAGTAACGTGTGTTCCATGACATGTACCTCTACTACCGATAAAAGTAGTTTTGTGAATCTTTCCATTTGTATAATCAAAGTCACCGAGTTGGGGATCCCATTTTAGCTCCTCATAGAAGCCAATACCAAGTTTTGTTGCAATCCTTTCTTCAGGGAAATAGTCCCGCCAATTTGGTGCTAAACCAGTATCAAGGACCGCAATATATATACCAGCGCCAGTTTGAGCGCATGCTTCGATATTAATCATATCGGAGTCCCAAGTGGGGTATCCGTCTACAGTACTTGTCACATCTTTAAAAATAGGTTTTGCTTGGGTGTATCCAACAGTTAGCATTAACCCTAAGATGAATACTGTTAGTAATATCTTTTTTCTCATTATTTTCCGCCTCTCTATAAGTCAAATCATCTGCTTTCAGCAGTCTTCTTTTTTTTGGTAAGATACGAGACAATAGATCTAGTAGATTTACCACCGAAGGTAGTGTCGCTCCCTGTTAAGGATAAATACCCTTCTCGAAGAAAATCCTTGAATTAAAGCCTATTTATTAGTGTAATACCCATGTACGACAGGAATTGTTGAAAATTTAGGGGGTATCTCAACAGATAATTTGGAGCGGTAGGCATTTATTTGCAGCTTAAATATCTTTCTTACTTATAGAAGTGTATTTGAATAATATCGGATTGTTTTTCCAGCATTAAAAGTATATATTAGGAATTTATTAATAAATTCCACATTTTTATCGGTATTAACATATAAAGACGGCATTTATCTATCATAAATGAATAATTAAGTCATCAGCGCCACCGATGAAGGGAACTGATAATTTGAAAATACCATAAATAATATTGAATTTTACTAACCAATGAACAGCTATTTGATTTTTAATAGATTAAATACACAGTTATGATGAGGAATGTTGAATGAAGTATAAGATTTTGTTATTATTCACCCTAGGAATAAGCGGCGTATTGCTAAGTCATGACTCTTCGGTATTAGCGGGATCGATGCTTGGAGAAGGCAACCAGTTCCAAACTCCTATAGAACCCATTGCAATTCAAAGTTTTAATTCACTCCAATATGCACTAAGTGATCCTATCTATATCACTGGGGATGTTGAACTAGCTGCAGCCGCAGTTGGTGGTATGGGGACTTTAGAAAGTCCATATATATTAGAAGGATGGCAAATAAGCACCAATACAACTATTAACTATGGAATAATTATTAATGGAACTACAAAACATTTTGTCATCCGCGATTGTTGGATAAAATCCGAGATAGGGGGATCGATTTATGGAATCTATTTACATAGTATTGCTGAAGAAACAGCATTAGTTGAAAGGATTCTTATTCAAGAGTATGTCTATGGCATTAAAATTGATGATTCCGACAAAGTGACTGTATCCAACAATTTCCTGCAAAACAATCAATATGGCATCTTCACCGAGCAATCTGATTCCATGATTATCGAGAATAATACCTGTTATCAGAATAGTGATAGAGCTATACTGATGGTTGGGGCTGGTTCCTCGTTTATTTTTAATAACACCTGTGATAAGAATAGCCATGGTATAGAATTGCTAAGTTCCGATGATGTAATGATTAAAAATAATACCTGTAGTCAAAACACGGGAAACGGGATCTATCTTGATGACTCAGACTCTAGTTCAATTATTTGGAACTTACTTGATCAGAATAATCAGTTTGGTCTTTCCCTTGATAGTGCTAGTTCTAACAATATCATTCATCATAATACCTTCAACGGGAATTCAGCAAAGGATGATGGAACCGACAATAGATGGTACAATACAGTCAATAATGAAGGAAATTATTGGTCATATTGGAATGGAACAGGGGGCTATGAGATAGATGGAAAGACCCTGGCAAGTGACCCCTATCCATTAAGTGACCCACTTCATGAATTATTAACAATAGTAACACAAGAGAGCCACGAGGATAGTGAAGAAGATGTACCTGCGTTCTTAGTTTCTGCATGTATGATAATAATAGGAGTATTTGCACTATTCCGAAAAAAGAAGAGATTTCTTTACTAAACTACATGTTTTTCCTAACTATGGCAATTAACGTATTTTGCCATGGATAGGAATATAGTTATCGCCAAGATCCAAACAAATATCTCTGATCTCGAAGTCTAAACGTCGGGTCAGAGCTTTTTTCATTGATTTGGCTTTTACAGAGGACTTATCGCCGCTAGGCCACCGACAACAGGAGCAGCTGACACACACAGAGCGGTGTCGGTAGTCTTTTTCCCAATTTTTTGTTCCCCGAATTTGCATCCTTATTCCCTTTTCTATTCCTTTCAATTTAGGAGATCGCCCCATCCCTCCTATCTAGCTTATCTCCCTTGATTCCTATTTTCATTCAGTAAGCATAATATCACATTATTATATATAAAGTTTACTATTATTGAGAAATGTCGTAAATATTATAAAATATTAATAAATATTTATCTTTAATGAATGTACTATTTCACTTGGAATAAGGTCTCTCCTTCTAAAGTATTTATACAAGCGAATCGACTTGCTATGGCACTTGTGCTTAAAAATATCCTATTCTTTCTCCTAACTTTCACCAAAAAACACAATCAATGAAGTACCGATAATATAGTACAGGCGTCTCAGCTGCTGATTAAATACTTAACTAAATGTGTATAAGTCAGTATAAATTATAAAGATCGAGGAGTTTGTAGGTTTAAATAAGGAATGCGATATATTAAGAGAGAAGAAGTGAAGGAGAAAGAAGCAGGGATGCTCCCTTTCAAAAAGAGAATGTATCCAGATTTGTATAAGTTCACTATGAATTGCTGGATACTGTGAATAGGTATTTTAATCCCATTTTCCTTTGGGCTCATAAAGAACATCGCAACCGATAATGAACAACTCTCCAAGGAAGAGGAGTTGCCTTGGAAAAAAAAGAAATTTCCCTCCCCTGGTTAAAAACAAAAGATGGAGAAAAAGTTCCAACATTTGAAGCTATACTTAATATAGCTGAATGTCTAGAAGACATTGCTCAAGAGCTTAATATTTTCAGAAAAACTTCAGGAAGGGATCTCTCGGAAGTCCGTAAACGCATTACGAAATTAGAAGATAATACAAAATCTAAATCATCAATACAACAGGACAAGAAAAAAGGGCGGGAAATGGCGGATAACGCATTTATTGAAAAGGATGAACAATCTTCTAAGAAATTAAATGAAATAGAAACTCGAATTGAAGAGTTAGAGCTGATACAAAAGATGTTTGATCGAGATATCACCGATTTAAAGGAAAAACTCGAAAAGAGTATTGATTTACTCTACAAAATTCAAGAAACTCTCCCAAAAACAGTAACAACCACTAGCAGTGTTTCTACTGAAACAGGAGAAAAAGAAATCCAAGAGCAGATTCTTCTCTTGGAAAATCAAATGGCTCAGCTTCAAAAGAATCAACTTGAAACGCTAAGGTATACAAAAGCTGCAGTAGAGGGCATTAAACGACTTTTAGAGCATCATTAGGAGAATAAAATAATGGAAGATGCTAATTCACAAACTATTACAGAAGAAAAGGATGAAATTCACGATAAAGAAGAGAAGAGCTCACAAAATAGTGAACTCAGTGAAGTGAAAAATGAAGTCATAAAAAATCCTGAATCGGAAGCTAACTCTACTTATTTAGTCTTAGAAGAAGAAGACTCTCCAAGTCTAGATACAAGTATGGACAGAGAGAGAGAAGACAGCCTATTGCAAGAGCTATTAGAACCAAAAACATCTTCATGGGAAGACTTGGTTACCAAGTTTGACCCTCAAAGTCTACAGATTCAAGTCTTATGGGATAAGATCATTGGCTTAGAGGCAATAAAACGTAAATTAAAAGCATATCTAACTGCTTTAGACTCAGAAATAGAGGGATACATTCCTGAAGAATTAGATACAATTTTTGGAAAACGTGGAAAGATCCTCTTCTATGGCTCTCCAGGAACAGGAAAAATGATGTTAGCTCGAGCAATTGGAGGACTTCTCGAGAGAACAAGTTATGAAGTTAAAATCAATCGTTTGGGGATCTCAAAAAATACTCAGTTAGAACGGTTAAAAACCTTAATTAAAGGACTTCAAGAGCATTCTATCAAATCACCGTCAATTTTAATTCTTGATAACTTCCAAGCATTAGCAATACAGCCGAATAAGTTAACCAGGGAAGAATACTCAATAACTGTAGCATTCTCAGAAATATTGGAGCTGATTTCTTATACTCACGAAAAATTACTAATAATAGCGATAACCACAGACCCTGAGGTTTTGATGCCTCAAATTTGGCAAATGTTTGACTTACATATTGAGTTAACGCTTCCAGATTTAAGAACCCGCAGACATATTCTTCGTAATCTTCTAACCGTTGGACCCACGGAGATTAACTTGTCAGAACTTGCTGCTCAAACCGAAGGCTTTAGTTATGTAGATCTTCAGCATCTTGTATGGAATGCCATTGTTGAGAAGTTAGCGGAGCGGAGTGCAACATTGGAAGAAAAACATCTAGAAAAGGCACTGTTAAGCATGCAAGGAATAGGAAAAATTCAATATAAGGCTGCAGCAAGACAATTATCGGTAGGAGAAGCCCTAGAACGGATTAGCCGCACGTCGATAGATCAATTTGATCCATATATGATTATTATCAATGACCCCAGCCTAAGTCGAACTTTCATCCGACTATACAAGAGGATAAGAGAGAATAAGGGAACACTTCCTACACGCAGCCTGGATAAGGCAGATAATTTATTTATTAATGCATATAAGGCGTTTTTTACTGAAAAAGGAGGACAAATTGGTCTAACCGCTAATGCCGAGAGTCTATTCTTAGCATTAGATGCAAAGAAGTCGTAATTAGTACGTTATGAAATGTTGATGCCATTATGAGACTCCATTCTATTCAACTAGTTAATTTCGTATCTCATAAGAATAGCCTGGTTCATTTTCATAATGCACTTACGATCGTATTAGGTCCTAATGGTGCTGGTAAAACAGCTATTCTTGATGGAACCAAATTTGCTGCAGGTTCTACTACTAAAGAACGGGTAGAAAGACTTGCAGGATTGATTCGAAGGGGTGAAGATCGATCAAGAGTTATTTTAACCCTTAAGGATGCGAAAAAGAATGTTTACACAGTTGAACGCGTGATGAAGGAGTCTTACAGAACCTCGCGTATTAATAAAAAACAGCTGGGTATTAAAGAAGTTAATCATTGGTTTATGAGACATAATTTCAACCCAGACAGTCCCGTGTGTGTCTTGGTACAGGGAGAAGCAACATGGCCATTTCAAGCTAAACCCGAAAAGCGATTTAGTTTCTTTGAAGAGAGCTTAGGCATTAAACAAATGCGAATGGAACTTTTAAATAAAATTAAGACGTTAGAAGAACATAGTAAGCATCTTTTGATGTTAGAAGAAGAAAAAGACACAGTTAAAGCAACTTTAAACGAGTGGAAAGAAAAAGAACAGCAATTTCATAGAAGAAAAGCAATTCTAAAGGAATTAGACTCCCTAGAAATTGAAAAAAAATGGTCAACATTGCATTTACTTGAAAAAAATCTAAATGAATTCAAGAACAAAGAAAAACGCATCTGTAAGGAAATTACTACATTAGAAGCTAATCCATTTCTTATTGAAATTAATAATACCAAAAAAAGCCTAGAAAAGAACATCCAAGCAATATCTCAATTGAAAACAGAAATCAAATTCGAAGAACGCGCTATTGAATCTATAAATCAAAATCTACGATTTCAAAGAGAGGATAAGAAGAAGATAGATGAAAATGTCACTAAAAGGCAAGAGCAGCTTAAAAAAGTTGAGAATCGTGTTAAAAAGAAACAAAAACGTATAGAAAAATTAGAAAAAAAGTCAAATGAACAAAAAGAAAAAGTTGAGGCAAATTTAGGAAAAAATAAGGCGGCAGGAGATATAGTTAAAGAGATAAAGCATTGGGAGGGACAAAAAGACTTCATTCTCGATCGTATCCAGAATCTAGAAAAAGAACAAGCACGATTGAATGGACAGAAACAGATTCTTGAGAATGATATAACTATGCTTCAACATAAAGTAAACCAGCATTCCGAAGAAATTTATGAATTTCTTCAAAAGGGTGATTATGAGATCGATGATCCAGAAAGACTTGAGAAGGAAGTATGGGAGCGTAAAAAAGAGTTAGAAACGCAAATTAGTTTAGTGGAGTCAGATAAAAGAAAGATAAGGAGTCTTATTCAAGAGTTAGAGCAGAAAAAGAATGCTGACTTAATGTATACGCAAGAAGAACTGGAATTTTTAGGGAGAATTAGAGCAGGAAAATACTTTACTACAGAAGGCCCCCTTTGTGAAGCAATACAAGTAGCTAAGAACGATCACACCATTGCTAGTGCACTTTTAGGAGATAAAATGTTTGGATTTGTTATAAAATCTAAAACAGAGCTTGTTGAAATCTTAAAAATCGCATCAACTATGTCTGTGGAATTAACAATCTGGTATGAACCATGGCTTAATATAAAGGATTTCTTTAGACAGAATACGGTATTAAAAGACAAACTAAAAAAAGTTCCTGATTCTTTCCAACAAATATTGGCGTTAACCACCCCAAAAGAAGTATTAGTTAAACCTCTTGCCAAAATAATAGAATCACCACCTCCAAAAGGAGTAGTTGCAATCGATCCTCAGAAAGGAATTCGTTACCAAGATGGTGTTTTCTCAACCCTAAGTACATCTCGATTCTTCTATGATCCAGAAGAATTGAAGGAGAAAATTCTAGAAAAACAAGCAGAACTTGAAATCATCAAACAAAATCAACAGATTTTGCTTAAGGAATTAAATGAAGTTAATGATGAACTTACTTTAATCTTAAAATGTAAAAGCCAACTTCTTGAGCGTAAGAGCTTTAGAAATCAGATTGATGAAAAAGAGAAGCAAAAAAAGGAAATTAATCATAATTTTCAGTCTATCAATCTAAGAACTGAGCAGGAAAAAGAAGAAAAGAAGCAAGTTGAGCAGAATCTCAACAGTTGGAAAGAACTAAGGAAAACTCTTGAACAACTTGGGGAAAAAGAAGAGACCATTAAGAAATTGGTTACTGAACTCGAAAATGAAGGAAGAGGAACCGCTATTGTTCGGGAAGAGCTAAATAAAAATCTTGAAGATCAACAAAAAGCCGAAGATAGAGTAAAAGAGACTGAAAAGAGACTTACAGATGCAAAAACGAAGATTACAAGATTGGAACAAGAGATTAAGGATAATGATAGTAAGAATGAAAAATTAAACCAGCAGATCAATGAACTGCATAATAAGGAATTAGAAATACAAAAGCAATTAAGTAAAGCTAGAAATGCGTTAAAGATCGTTCGTGAAGATATAAATTATTACAAAGAGCAAAGTCAAGAGATTAAGCTCAAATTAAAGGATATTGAACAACCAAAGATTCAACAGAGTCCAAAAGAGATTGAAAAACGGATTCGGCGATTGACGCTTGAAATAAGCACTCTAGAAGAAGCAGACCTTTTCAGTTTCCATAAATTAATAGAAATAGAAGAAGAATTTACTGAAATTTCTGAACAAATAGATAAAAAGAAACGAGAAGTTCAAATTTTCAAGAAAGAGTTGAATCATGCATCAGATGAATGGAAAAATAAGATTCAAGATATTCTACAAGCTATTAATAGACGATTCGGTAAGTACGTCAAAATTATGGGAGCAAAAAATGGAGAAATCACTATAGAAGACCTTGAAGAGGAAGACCCGAGATTAAAAATTCTCGGACAATTTGATACCGACGATTTGACATCCGCAGAATCAGCAAGTGGAGGAGAAAAGACATTATTAACCTTAGGATTTATGTTTGCAATCCAGGATCATTTAAAAGTGCCTTATTGCCTTTTAGATGAATTTCAATTATCATTAGATGGAATTAGATTAGAGAATGCTATTAAATTGATTAAAGAAGCTAGTAAAAAACGTCAATTCATCCTATTCGTCCCAGGAGAAGAAAGATTAGATTCATTAGGGCGATATTTTGATTATGGTGTTATTCTGACCAAGCAAGATGGATATACTGTTGTAACGGAAGTTGGACGCGATCAGTTCTCAAAAGAAACACAAACAAGCCTCACTTGATGCCTTTCTAGACCGTGCTAGGGCTTCAAACCGAATAGAAAAGGATGAACTCAACACATTACTAGATGTTGATCTAGAAGAATTAGCTCGAGTGGTAGGAAAAGCCATAGAAAACAAAGAGAATATCCAGGATTGTAGTAACGCTCTTGTTTTAGGAGTAGATGTTTTAGGGAAACAACTAGATCAAGTCGAAACCCAACTTCAACTATTAGTTGAAACAATTCAGTCAGATACTGGATTGGTCAGTAAACTAAGCAGATTTTTTGAAAATCAAGATAATTATGAAAGAGTAAAAAGACAAGACAGATTGAAAAAACTAGTGAATTGCATTCAAATACAGAAGCCGTATCGACCATTATTTTTACATGATTACTCGATGGGACCTGGACATTTATCCCAATTTTCTCTGAATGGAGCGATAAAACGACTGTTAGAGGAAATAAAAGAAGAAAAAAGTCCCCAAATCACAGATCCTGAGCTATTAAAGACAGAAATTAGAGAATGGGGAGAAATGAAGAGAACAAATACAGTGGGAGAAAGATGTCAACAATTTTTAGAGGAACTCAAAGAAAAAGGTGGGAGAGTAGATTTTCCACAGGGATTAACGAGCGTATGGGAAGATTTGTGGGAGAAATTATTGCTTATAATGTTCCTACTGAACAAAGGTAAGGTTGTGATAGAAACAGATGAAAGAACTCGAACAACAACACTCCGTCTCACAGATATTGTTTCATCTCCTTAGTGAACGATGGACAGATGGAAAAAAAATCCTAGGAGCTACAAAATCGGAATTGAAAGCCATTCTTGGTCAAAGGTGGTCTTATTATTTAGCATACTTTGACCAACAAATTCGTAAATATGGCCTTCATGTTTCAGCAATTTCTACCGAAAATAGGTTTGCCCTTGTTTCTAATACAAATATAACACAGGAATTTCCATCTTCTGAACTGAATTATAAGGTATTAGGGACATTAGTCATGTTTTGTGTTCTACTTGGAATCAAAGAGGGGTTAAAAGGTATCCCTATTAAAGAATTAGCTAAGAATAGAAAATTGCGCTTAACGACCGTTAAGACACATGTAATTAAGCTGCAGGAGAAGGGTTATGTGAAATTAGACACAAAAACGAATACAGTTACACCTACCGAGAATTTCTTCCATGAAATCGATCTAAGAGAAACCTATAAGCGATTAACAACGCTATTCAATGAACAAACCGAAGTTACTCAGAGTATACTCGCCTAATAAAAATGAAAATTGAAAAATCTAAAAAACTAATCATTTCTCATCCAGAAATTACGCTAATATGATGGTATTTACTATTTCTTGGCATAATCATGATAAATTAACAATTATTATTGTTAAACATTAGGAACAAAAGGGACATTAAATAAAGAAATTGTTGGCAATAGAAAATAACAAAAAATTCAGAATAAGGAGTATGATGCAAAATAAGACACTTAACAAAGAGCGATAGAAAAACTAAGAAGAAAGGAGTTGCTTTATCGCTCTTTTTGTTATTCATTATGCTAGCTTCATATCATATTATAGCGGTAAATATCGCAATGACTCCAGAGGTTCAGTTAAAACAAATAACAGAACCATTGAAGCCTAATTCTCCAAGTAAGACATTTAATCAATCATCAAAGTATAAAATGGATATAATCTATAAAGATGGGGCGTTTGAGGGTTATAATCTCTTCATTTTAATTCAGGAAAATAAAACCACTAGAGCTAAGAGGAATATTTTACTTATAACAGACATGTATGGGAACATTGTAGTCGAACGTGAATTGGGTATTAGCTCGATGACTTGTATGGCCGCTGAATTCATCAATAGCACGACTCTCCTGTTTGACTTAGCAAGTAATATGGGGGCAGCGTTTTGGAATTTAAATACTGGTGAAACAGTAAGAACCTATGCCCGTGGTCATCACGAATTCGAATGGAATCCAGTTAATCACACAGTTATGAGTCTACAATTCCATTCTGTCGTAATCGATGGAAGATCTTATACTTTCGACAAGATTAGGGAATTTGATATGTCTGGAAATGTAATATGGGCATTAGACGTACATGATTTTGTTTCTCATACTCAGTGGTGTCCTTATGAAGATTTAATGGGTGGGGGAAGCGCTGATCTTATACACGGTAATACAATCTTTTATGATGTAGAAGAAGATATAATCTACTTTAATGCACGTAATGTCAACACTTTTTACAAAATTGACCATAAAACTGGGGAAGTACTCTGGGGGTTAGGAGAATACGGTAATTTTACACTCTTTGATTTAGCTGGAAGACAAAAGCAGAATCTCTTCTATCATGCACACGCTGTTGAGAAGGTGGATGATAATACGTTTATTCTTTTCGATAACGATTTACATAATCAAACTGATAATAATAACAAACATTCACGAATGGTCGAAATTACCATTAATGAAACGACCATGACTGCGAATGAATCGTGGGTTTGGACAGCTACTAAAGACTACTATAGTGGTCAGCTAGGTGACGCGGACAGATTACCGAATGGGAATCGTTTGGGAGTATTTGGAGGATCATGGCACCCGGATTCTGATTATGGACCGAGGTTAGTAGAAGTGAATGAGGAGGGTGATGTCGTCTGGGAAATGAGCTTTCTAAAAGATGAAGACTTTAATTATCATGTATATCGAGTAGAACGATTTCGATTCAGTCCGATAATTACGCCACTTACAACGTGTATAGAACCTATAAAGAACGAAAGTGTTCTTGGATTGAATGCATGGTCAATGTTTCGCACTAAACAGCCGGTAACTGAGCCTTATACTCTTTTTATCGATGGTAAACCTATTCGAAATGATACTTTGACATTTGAGAAATTCTGGCATCCCAGAGAAAATTGGGTTAAGCTTGGATCTCTCGAATTTGGAACTCATAACATTACTTTCAAATTTGAGGAAATTTTAGAAGAATACAACAATGTTACACTTAATATTAAGGTTGGATTATGCCCTAATAGTAAGGCATCATTTAATGGCTTTGCTTTTCTTTTATTAATTGGAGTTTTTTCTGTTATAAGTATAGGGATACTTTATTATCTAAAAAAATGAACAATTATCAAATGAGGTAATTGAAGAGCAGAAATTAATTATATGGAGTTAAAGGATCTGAATTGCGAAATAGAAATTCTAATTATTATTATTTCATAAATTTGATCTTAATCACGATCATTTTACTGACATTCACTATCAATGACTTATATAGTTCAAAAACTAGCGTAAACAACTCTGAACCAAGAATCATTAGCTATAACACTTGTTCAGAGCCTTTTAGGTCATCAAAAGAGAATATTAAGAGTTATTGTTTGAATAAGGATGCCATCCGCGGAGCTAGCACTTCTAAAATTCTAAATCTCGAAGAAATTCAAATAAATATCACTTCTTCAGGGGATTATTTTGAAGGATACAATCTATTTGAATTAACTGAAATAGATCGAACTGGTAGCGGAAAAGATAGAACATTATTTTTGATTAGCACAGAAGGAGAGATTGTGGCAGAGATGAAAAATTATCGGCATCCTGCTAAGTTTATCGAGCCGAGAGTCATTTTGTGTGGAAGAGAAAATAGCAATGGAGAAGAAAATGCGGTTTTATGGGACATTCAAAATAATAAGACTCAAGTATTGGATTTTTGGGGACATCATGATTTTGAATGGAATCCTCTTAATGATACCTTCTTCACTTTTGTAAGATATCAAGAGGAGATAGACGGAGAGGTTTATAGTTTTGATTTAATTAATGAATATACTGGAACTGGAGATCTTGTTTGGTCCTTAGATACGCAATCATTCATATCTCATCATCAATGGTGTCCCTTTCAAGATATGGAATTAGGTGCAAGAGATGTTACTCATTCTAACACTATATTTTTTGATGTAGAAGAAGATGTGTTTTATTATAATAGTCGTAATGTGAATACCTTTTACAAAATTGACCATAAAACGGGAGAAATACTCTGGGGGTTAGGAGAGTACGGTAATTTTACACTCTTTGATTTAGCTGGAAGACAAAAACAGAATCTCTTCTATCATGCACATGCTGTTGAGAAGGTAGATGAGAATACTTTCATCTTGTTCGATAATGATCTTCATAATCTAACCAACAGTAATAACAAAAAATCCCGTATTTTGGAGATTACTATAAATGAAAAGACTATGACTGCTAACGAATCCTGGGTATGGACAGCCCCAAGAGAATATTACAGTTTTGCTCTCGGAGATGCGGATAGATTACCTAATGGGAATCGTTTAGGCACTTTCGGAATGGACCGACACCTCAATACCAACATAGGAGCAAGAATTGTAGAAATAAATGACTCAGGGCATATTGTTTGGGAGATGAATTTCCCTAACAGTGACGAGACTGGTTATCGGATATATCACACAGATCGAGTTCGTTTCAATCCGGTGGTTGATTCACCGCCTGATATTAAATATTTGGGGGATGATTTATACGTTACATGGCGAACATGGTATAATTTTCGTACCAATAGGAAATTGAATGACTCTTATACTGTATACTTAGATGATAATCCAATTCACAATGGTGAACATGTCTTTGATAAGTTTTGGAGATCTACGGATCTGACAGTTAATCTAGGACCTCTTAATTTAGGAACACATAATATTGGTATTGCATTTGAAGAAAATCATATAATAACGAATAGCATTATAATTGAGTCTTCTTCTAATAATGATGGATTAATAGATGGTTTTACTTTTCTTTTAGTGCTAGGAAGCATTTTTGTAATTTGTATAAGAGCTAAGATTTATCGAAAGTAAAAACAATAACTAATACTTTAGTAGCTTAAATTTCAGTATTTACCAAAAACCCGATAAAATTACTATCCAATATTCTCTTATTATGGACAGCAAAGGGTAAGACAAATAATGGTAGAAGATCAGAGTGATAAAAGGAAGTTTAAGATTAAGGGGAGAATTTTATCTCCAATTATTCCAATAAAATCAAAGAAAAAGGACCAATTAGAGAAAATGAAGAAAGGTACTAAGTTATTTGATTTCTCATTCCAACGATCCACTTATACTCGAAGTACTCGAAAGAAGGATTCCGTTTTCACCTTTTTATTAGGTGAGTGTCTTATAGACAGGAATCAGGTCGTTATTAATGATCCTAAAGGAATAGTTGTCTGTGATCGCTGTCTTAGATACTATCATCGTAAATGCTGGGCAAAAGCAATTCAACGGCGTAGTTTACAGGGATGTCCTAATTGTTTTGCACCAATAAGTAGCATAAAAACTGTGAAATTATAAGATGCGGTGTTAATGCAAAACTCAAATGAAAATAATCAAACTAGAGACCAGGTGCTTTGGCAACAGTATAATTTGATAGCACAGAATTATGATTTAGAAACTAGTGAATCTATTGGCAATGTGATAGTGTTTTATTATCTTAGAGATGGAACTACATTTCCAATAGAGGTTAACTTTGAGAATTATCCGGATCGGATTTCAGTAGAATTAACACCGCAGTTAAAGCAGTTTCTTATGGTCAGAGACGAAAATATCATATCTTTGGAAGATTGGAATCCGAGCCGATCCGTCCTAGCGGTTTTAGACGAAATTCAACAACTTGTATTCAGATATGACCTCTCTTTTGAAGCGATAAAGATACTTCAAAGATCGTTAACATTACCTTCCCAAGTCGATAATCACCTTTCTATCAAGTTTTCACTTTTCTGGAGAGGAAATGAACAGATAATTCTGATTAAAATGAGTAATTATCCGAAAAAAGTACAGATAGAAATTGATAGTAATTTAACTGAACTCCTTGGGCTAGATAGTTCAAAAATTGGACTTAGTATTGATGGTGATCTTAATCAAGTAATTGAATTTATTCAAACCCTTGAGGATAGAACTAGAAGACTTAATCATCGATTAAAAGATCTAGAAGAGCTCATAGCAAGTCCAATAGTTAAGAAATGTAATCAGGAAACAGTTAATCAAATCTCAATTTCAGTTCTAGGGAAAGAAAGGCTTAAAGATGAAATGATTATTTTATTAATCACATTTCCAGATGAATATCCCGATATCCCACCTGTTATTCAACTTAAGGAATCATTCGTAGATGTAAGTAATTACCGGCGTTTTAAGGAAGAAATTAACCATATTGAATTAAATTGGAATTCTAATAAGTATCTTGAACCAACAATCAGAGGACTTTTAGAAAAAATCCAACAACAACAGAAGTTTGTTTGCTTAGTATGCCGTGATCCTATTCCCGATGTTACACTTGCTGCTCAATGTTCAAATTGTGAGCGACCATATCATTTCTTGTGTCCTAATTGTGGAAAACGATGTTTTGAAGAGACACAACATAACTTCGGAAAATGTGTGGCTTGTTTAGAACAATTGGTACTGAAAAATTAAAGAAGGAATTTTTTTCCCTTAAATGAATCGTTTAACCTTAACCACTGCAAAATACCGAAGATTTTCCTGAATTAATCTAGATAAAACAATGATAAATTAGCGAATAAGCGTATGAGGTGTTTAGGTGCCCTTTCAGAAGCATGACTTTAAGCTGTTTGTGTATGTACTCTCGACTTTAATTATTTTTTCAACATTCACAATTCAATCTTCATATGTTCAAGTCACTAGCTTGAATCGACTTGAACTAGGTGTATTTAGGAATGACTCTCAATCAAAACAGTTAGATTTAGTAAAAAAGTCCGATGAAAATGGCCCATTGAGTAAACTCTTCCCAATTCAAGAAAAAAGGACCAAGAGCCCAATTATGAGTAGAGCGCAAATGAATATTACTTCTTCGGGGAAATTCTTTGAAGGGTACAATTTAATTGCATTAATGGAGTATAATAGCCAAATTAATCACAAAGCAAGAACAATCCTTATAACTGACATGGAAGGTAATATTTTTGCAGAGTTAGAAGATTATGCTCGCCCTACTGAGTTATTTAATATAACTACAGTCATATGTGGGAAAAAAGTCATTGAGGAAGACGTTAATGTTGCTTTATGGAATCTACGGACTAACAATGTGCAGATCTTTGATTTTGTCGGGCATCACGATTTCGAATACAATCCGATTAATAATACATTTTTCATTCTAAAGAAATATACAACAAATATCAATGGAATTAGTCATCAGTACGATTTAATTGAAGAATATGACTTAACAGGACAGTTAGTTTGGTCCTTAAACACCGCCTCATTTATAACACCTGCAATGCAGTGTCCCTATCAAGATTTCGCAAGGGGTGGGAGCGTTGATGTGACTCATACCAATACAGTATTCTTTGATGTAGAAGAAAATGTTCTATACGTGAACCCCCGAAATATAAACACATTTTATAAAATCGATCACAGAACTGGGGAAGTAATTTGGGGTTTGGGCGAGCATGGTAATTTTACTCTCTTTGATGTGGATGGCAGGCAGACAGGAGCCCTTTTTTATCACTCACATGCTGTAGAGAAGGTGGATGACAATACGTTCATCTTATTTGATAACGATCTCCATAATCAATTGAATGCTAAGAATAAACAGTCTCGAATTGTGGAAATTATTATTAATGAAGAAACAATGACCGCTAATGAATCTTGGATTTGGGTTGCTTCTCCTAGCTATTGGACTTATGCAGCTGGTGACGCAGACAGATTACCGAATGGCAACCGATTTGGGACATTCGGTACCAGTAATCATCCACCGTATGATGACATCGGTGCTAGATTGGTTGAAGTTAATGATACAGGCCAGATTGTTTGGGAAATGAATTTCCCAAAGGTTGGGAACTATACTTATTGGGTAACGCATACAGATCGACTTCGTTTCAAACCAATTATCGAGACTCCAGACCTCCGGTATATTGAAGGTAATTTAATCGCGACATGGCAAACATGGTATAATTTTCGTACCAAGATGCAGATAACCGAACCTTATACTATTTTCTTAGACGATCAAGTTATTCAAAGTGGTTTTCATACTTTTGACAAATTTTGGCGTCCTACAAACCTAACTGTTAATCTAGGAAACCTTGATATAGGGAATCATGATCTAAGAGTTGTATTTAATCAGGCAGAAGGCTATCTAACAACAGATAGCACTATTTTTGGACCAACATCTAGTAAAGCAGATAATCAATCAATAATCGGGTTTGATCCTCGTTTAATTCTTGGAAACTTGCTCGTTTTTAGTTTGATAGTTCTTGTTTATAAAAAACAACGAATATCCTATTTAAACTAGAATTCGCAGCTATGTGATTTTGTTAATTTCCCACCGGCTATAGCTGAAAATCAATCATATTTCTTTGCAGATTAGTTCAAAGTAAACGCTGATTGTATTTCACTAATTCCTTAAACTTCGTTATAGATGAATTCTAAACATTCACTAATTTTTATAACATGGCTAATACTGATATATTGAGCTAGGCGTTCATTAAAGTCTAAAGCTTCCATTTTTTTGAGTTGTGCCTTATTTTCCTTTTTTTCTAGCCATTGCATTATTTCTCTCAATGGAACTGTGTGTGATATAGGACAAGCAAAATCAATGTATTTGGATCTTTCTTTCCACAAAATTGGATATAAACGGCATGTCAAAGGACGTTTTTCATAAATTGAACAACGTTTTTCCATATTGAGGAAAATACAAGGATTGTTCTTAGAGTCATAAAGATAGACTTCATCTCCATCAAATTTCTCTAGCTTATGTCCTTTAGAAATGGAAGGATTTTGTTCAAAGGCTTTCTTAAAAGGTTCTAACTCGGAAATATGTATACTAAAACGTGTATCAGTACAGCAACCACCTGTGGATTTCACACACTTTTCGCAGATTGTTGTCAAAATAAAACCTCTTAGATATATCAGTTAATTCTTATTAGTGCTTGGTAATGTCATTGACATGCAATTAATTAAAATTAACTTCCTTACAAATGCTATCCCATAAAGAATCGTTTCCCTCAAAATTTAATGATTGTGCACCCAAATAGTGCCCAAATAATTCTAATGCCTGTATTATACGTTCTTTTACTTCTTCTGAAATTGAAACACCCTCTTCCCAAAATCCATTTTTGATATGAAGTGTAGAAGATTTACGATCGTATTTGGGATCTATTTGGCCCAGGAAGATGTCTTGATATAGAACAGGAAGACAATAATAGCCAAGAAGTCGTTTTTTGGGGGGTTTATAGACTTCCCAGACATAATCAAACTTGAAAATTTCCTTTGTTAGCTTTCTATCCCAGATTAATGGATCCAGGGGAGCAATGAAACGCACTCGATCGTCATACAAAGGATGTTGAGCTTGTTCTGTGGTCTCTAAAATCTCTGCTGTTGTTAAATATTTAGCTATTTTCTTCTCAATTTGTACTTCGATTAATTTCTTTTGTTTCATAAGTTCTTTTGTATGTGGAAGAGCACCACGAATCCGCCATAACGAGGAAGCTAAACCAATCTGTTGTACACGACGTAATATCCATTTTTGATATAATTCTCGCTCATTTGAAGGACATCCTTCATTTAAGTAATTATCGGGGATATTTTTTTCGGTTAATGCATAATAGCGGCGATAATTCTGTCGATGATGGATAACAGCAGTCCCTCGATTCCATAAACAGTCTAAAATTGCTGCTCCAACCTTACTGACTTTGATTAGGCGTCCTTTGTAGTCTTGTTTGGATAAACTTTTTACAATTAATTCTTTAGATGAGATTGATTCTACTTCTTTTAATTTTGCTAAAACCTCATCAAAGGCACTTGGAACTTCTTTTCGTAATTCTTCTTCCATTTTTTGGTAATTTTTGGAGCCCCCTTGTAACATCCATGCATAAAAAAGGGGAAAATCTTCAATTTTGATCATAGCGAGATTTTTATCGATATATTCAAACCCCCATCTTTTTTCATGAGCAAGTGACAAAAATCGACCAACATGGTAGTCAACTACCCGAGATTGTAGGATAAGATCATGATTGCGACCAACAATAGGGAGAGTATCCAATTGTACAGTTCCCAAAAGATCTAAAACACGCTTAATTCCTTGTTCTCCCTGAAAATTCGAATAGATATAAGTGGAATTAAGTACAATGCGCTTAGCGATTTCTTTAGAGATTTTCAACTTACTCACTAATCTCAAATATATGGTATTACAAACAGATGTTGGTTTTAATTCATGGATTAAGAATTAATGTTATCCAAGTTCTTATCCAATAATCGTCTTACCTCCAATGCTTGCCCTAAGTGCATCAATTTGTGGGCTAAATAGTTTGCTAAGATCTTTTTCATTGTTTTATCTCTAAAAAAAAGAGGTATAGTTTCTGAATGAGGGAGTGCTGAATTAAGCTGCTCATCCGATAAATTTTGTACAAATTTTTTCATTTGATTGAGTTCTATTTCAAATAATTTCACAATTCTTGCAATTGAAGGAGAATAATCATAGCAACTTGATGTCCCTGTGCTAAAATTACTAAATTCTTGCAGATGAGGAGCTTCTTGTCCTTGTAAGATAATTCTCAAATATGCATGTTGACCGCCAGTTAGATGACCAGCAATCCAACCTAAAGCAGGAGAATTTTTTTCAGATTTAAATTTTAAATCCTCTAAAGATAAATCTTGAAAAATAAGTACAAATCGTTTTTGAATTTCGTCTAAGACCAACGAGAAAAGTGCTGCGTCACTCATAAAAACCCACCAAGGCTCTCTTTTTCTTGGAGTAAGATAGAAGACCGAAACATTTTTTAGTATTATATAAAACTATCCGATATAGTATTATTCTATTAGAATTAGTTTCGGGGAAATAAAAAATGAATGAAAGCGCAATGAAGGAATTTTGTATCGAATTAATGAAAACAACGATCCCAGCATATCTTACTACTATTGGTGAAAATGGAATACCCTATACAAGAGCGATGTTCAACCTTAGAAATGAGAAATATTTCTCTGAACTCTCGAAAGTGTTTAAAAATTATGATAATGATTTATTAGTGTATTTCTCAACTAATACTTCCTCTTCTAAGGTTAAACATGTTAGAACAAACCCGAACGTAGCAGTATACTTTTGTAGAGCAGAACCAGAAGATTTTCGAGGAGTCATGCTAAGTGGAGCAATCGAGATAATCACAGATAAAAAAACCAAAGAGGAACTCTGGTTAGATTGGTGGGATAAATATTATCCAAAAGGTGTGACAGATGAGGATTATACAGTTCTTCGATTACTGCCTAAATTCGTTGAAATTTACTTTAAATTAGAGAAAAACACTTTGAATTTGATGTGAGAATAATGAAAGAACAAAGAGCGGGGGGTTATCTTATAGCCAAAATACATCAGATCACAGGACGAATATTTACTAAGATGTTAAAAGAACATGATATTGATATTAACCCCGCTCAAGGAAGGATTTTATTTGCACTGTGGCGAAAAAACGGTTTATCAATTAAGGAACTAGCAAAAGAAACAGCTTTGAGCAAATCAACCATGACATCTATGCTAGATAGGCTTGAAGACATTGGTCATGTGAAAAGAGTCCCATCCGAAAAAGATCGGCGGAAGATTATGATCTATCTTACAGAGAAAAACAAAAAACTTCAAGAGAAGTATGTTCGAGTATCCGTTGAAATGACCAAAGCATTCTATAATAGATTTACTTCAGAAGAAATTAAGGGATTTGAAAAGTACTTGCAGAGAATTCTAGAAAACCTCAAATCCTATGATTCATCCTGAAAGGGGTAAGAATAGCAGAAAATTGGCCATATGTAACAGTTGCTAGATCTAAACTTATATAAGGGAAACAAGATTTAAAAAAAGTCAGATTAATTAAACAAGAAATTACAAAGAAAGATGGGGTAGTTGTTTTGACCAATGCTAATACTGAGATTATAACCAATCTAGCTGATTATTACCTCTGGGCAGAGGAAAGGGTTCGAAAAACTGTTAACGAATTATCCGATGATGAATTTACCAAACAAAACGAAGCTACTAAAATGAGTATAAGATGGCTATGTGAACATATCGCTATTGTATATGACTGGCACTTTCATTCTTCTGATGAAGCTAAATATAAAGAACTAGAGGAGAAAGCAAAGACATTCTCAAGAGTAAAATTGATGAACTACTGGACAAAATCGCTAAATGAATTTATTGAAGCGTTAAAGACAAATAATAATGATGTCTTTAGCTTTCCCATAAGTGCGGATAAAACTATTACTTTGGACTGTATTGATTATTTTTTAGCATTCACAGATCACGCAACATACCATAGAGCCCAGATAATAACACATTTAAAACTTTTAGGTAAAAAGGGCATTAATACTGACTTCTTTTCATACATTGTTGACTTAAAGACAGAAAGTTAATGAAAACTCAGCTAATCTTCCTTCCAATAGGAAAATTATCGGAGAAAATAATAATACTGATATATTGGTAGATTATGGGATGTTCTATAGTATGCCACAATTAACATCAACTAAAATTCCAAAAGAGAGTGTTAAAACATTCTGTCATGAGTTAAAGAGTAGAGATGATGTTAAAGCTGAAGAAGTTCGTAGTCCATATGAAGCATTCCGTGGAAGATTCAAGGACTCTCCTATAATAATTTATAATTCAGGTAAAGTTTCACATTATGACAATCATGAAGTAATTGAACTAATTCAACCATTTTGTAAACCAAGTATGGATCTTCTTACCGATATTGATCAAAGTAAGAAAGAAAAACAACCCGTCCAATGCATGGATGTAAAACAAATTGAATTAGAAGGTAATGAATTGACGAAGCTATATTCGGATGGAGGGGCCCGAGGTAATCCAGGAACAGCGGGATTTGGATTTGTTTTAGAATTACCGAATGGAGATATCCTAAAGGGTTATCAATGTATTGGAATTGCTACCAATAATGAAGCAGAATATCATGGTTTATTAGCTGGTTTAGAGATAGCTAAATCCCAGGATATTACGAAATTACAAGTTTTTCTAGATGCAGAGCTTATTGTATTACAGTTAAGGGGAGAATATAAGGTCAAATCTTCTCGGTTACAATCATTATATACTGAAGTTAAAAAGCTTTTAGACCGTTTTACTAAAGTTGCCATTTTTCATGTGAGAAGAGAAGAGAACGTAATCGCAGACTCTCTTGCTAATCTTGCTATGGACCAGCAGAATCAAAAATTAATATTACTAAATGAATAGCCAGAAAATGTGATGAATTTCCTTAGAAACATGAAGTTTCCTTGGAAAGATCTACTCTCCTTCATTCTAACAGGAAGAAAAATAATAACGATAATACATATTGGTATTGGAAAGCTATTTCAATGGGAAATCTTCCCTGAATCTACATCCTTCTCTTACAAAAAACTGAGGTAAAAACAATGAGTGAAGAATCGGAGTATGAGGAAGAAGCTGAGGAAGATATTGAATCAAATCTACGTCCCATTCGCTTTCGGAACATGAACCTACCCCCTGATGAACAGGTAAAGGTGATCATAGTTGATCCTGACGCTAAAATTTCCGCAATTAAAGAAGAAGTCATGGAAAAGTTCAACATTCCAGTAGGTCAATATAGTGTACAACTATTGTTTAAAGGAAAGAATCTAGCGGATGAAAAAACGTTAAATGATTATGGTGTGGATAAAAAGTCAATGATCACTGTGATGTCCGCAAGTATTGGCGCTTAAAGTGAATCAAGAGAATACGGAGCTTTCTCCAGAAGAAAGAGAATTTCTAGACCGATCTCTAAGGGTTTCATTATACCAACGAGATTGGAGTCAAGAAATCCTCAAGAATGCCCATGTAGTGATTGGGGGAATTGGAGCTATCGGGTGTGAAGTAGCGACTCGATTAACTCTAATGGGTATAGGAAAACTTACACTCATTGATTATGATATAGTGGAAACCTCTAACCTATCTCGTCAACTCTTATTTCGATGGAAAGATCGAGGAAAGCCAAAAGTAGAAGCGGCAAAACGTACCCTCAATGAAATGAATCGATTTATTGAGATACAGGCGATTTGTGATCGGGTAGAAAAAGTGTCTACGAAGATTTTTGATTCAGCAGATGTGATAGTAAGTGCAGTGGATGGGTTTGTTCATAGACTCACATTAAACCTTATTGCACTTTTGACTAACAAACCATTAGTGGAAGCGGGTTTTTCTGCTTTTGATGGTCATATCTCAATAGTAACACCAAATGAAACTCCCTGTTTGTGGTGCCTCGGATATCGACCTACTGAAAGTGCAGCTCCTAATCCTTGTATCCTCCGAGGTCTCCCCGAACGCCGAGAACATTGTATATTCAAAGCAGATGTTGAGTTTCAAAATCGTTGTGGACGTCCTCCCAATTTAGAGGATATTAATGATATAAAAGAAATACTTATCCTCGCAAATGAATATGCAGATCAATTTAGTGGAGGAGAATGGGAGCAGTTTAGCGAAATGGAGATTTCACAGATCTTAGAGGAAAAACAAGCCACTCTTCTCACCCCAGCGGCAGTAGTGGCGGGAATACAAACTCATGAGATTATTAAACTGCTTCATCGACAGAAAAAGAGAGATATTGGTCCGCGATTGGATGGAAGCGGTGCAAGTTATGCTATGATTAATCTTCGAAATCTACAAATCCAAACTATTACCGTTGAGCGGGATCCAGAATGTGTACACTGCCAGAAATTCTCTTATGATCTAATTAAGGACAAAATTGAGACGGTTTCAATAGATTCAAAGGACAAGCTCAAAGATTTTTTTGAAGTACTCAATGATGTTATTCATGATCATGAGCAAGTCTTATTAATTATAAGACTTAATGATATTAGTCAAATATGGAGAGTAAATATGCCATTAAATAAACCGATTAAAGACACTACCATCCGTTCTGGTGACATACTTTCTATCACAACATCAAGTGGACAGTTTTATCTAAAGGTGAAAATAGTCTAAAATGCAAAAAATATATGGATATTTATAGAAAAAAGGTCTTAATAAGTCATTCTATGGTGGAAACGATGAGTTTTAGTGACGAAATCTTTGGTTATGCTGCAGCGGCAGTTCCTGGGGTTGGTGCAGGGTTATTATCACTCTATAACTGGTATAAAATGCAAGGTGGCGCTAAATTAGCAGTAGAACCCTTTGTTACCTATGGATTATACCATCCAAGTAGAGGGCAAAAAGCAGATGAGAAATATCTGTACGTTCCTATTTTAATTAACAATACAGGTCCAAAAACGGGGGTTGTAACAAATGTTGAAATTACTTTCAGATCGGAAAAGATGGAAGAAAAAGCATTAAAGATTGAAAAAAGAGTTGAAACTGAAAATACTACAGGTTCAAGCACAAATGATGACTTCGTAGTAGCAGTCCCTCAATTTCCTACATTTGTTCCCGACTCCGAAGGCTCTCTCATCATGGTTGAGTGTTTGGATATCGAAAATGATGTAATTCCAGTAGATGAAGATTTAATATGCAAAATTACTGTGTTTGATGGGAAGAATCGAAAAAATTCAGTAGAATTTCCATTCAGGCTCTCATCCGTAGATCTAAAGAGAGCAAAAAATGTGATTTGGATACGAGCATTTACTGCAGATCCTCATCCTTCGTCAGATCAATTTCTCTTAAGGAAATTCGTAAAAGAGGCAGGTGTTGAAGAAAAATATGAGGCTTTATTAAATAACGCCTATTTTGACCGTTCAGTAGCAAGTAAGGGAATGAAAATAGGAAAATTAAAACTGAAAGAACTTAAAAAAATAAAATTCCTTCCTGAATGTATAGGTGACTTTACAGAGCTTACAGAACTCGATTTGACAGAAGTAGTAATTGAACAATCCCTTCCTGAAAGCATAGGTAGGCTAAAGAAGCTTAAAAAACTAAAAATGGGTTATATGCAATTATCAACAATACCTGATAGTATAGGAAATCTAACTGAATTAGAAGAGTTACAATTACATAAAAATGAATTAACCAGCCTACCTGAATTAGGAAATCTCACAAAACTCAAATATCTTAACATATCCTTTAACAAGTTAGTAAAACTTCCTGACAGCATTGGAAGGCTAATTAATCTACAGAATCTTAATGCCATTGATAATGAACTCACTAGTGTCCCTCAAATCTCTTCTCTTACAAGTCTTACTAAGCTTTGGTTAAGGAATAATCAATTAGTTTCGATTCCAGAAAATATCGACAATTTATCCAAACTTCGTAGCTTAGCACTAGCTAATAATCAAATTGAATCGATCCCTTCATCTATCGGCAATTTGGAAGATCTTCAGGAATTAGAGGTAGTAGATAATAAAATTCGTATCTTACCTGAAACATTGTTTAATTTAAAAAATATGGTAACTATGGTTTGTAGTCCAAAAGAGATAGAAGAAGAGAATTTTGAGAAAATTAAAACGTGGGTTGCAGAATTAAAGAAAACGTTTTGGAATGCTAGTATTCGTTCAAATGTCTTGTAGGTTATTCTCCTTTGGTATGATATTTGAAGTACTCATTGGTTGGCTTTTAGCCTATTTTTTCTTCTTCTTTCAATTCTTAGGAGGCAATATATTGAAACATTTTCTTTGGATTCCCCATAAATTCCTTTTTGGAGGTATTAACTAGATTAATATCAATAAGGAATCGATTTTAGGAATTAAATCATAATTAAGAGTAAAATAGAGAATTAATGTTGAATACAGAAATGATTCATAAGGCGATTCAATAAAATGAGCACAGATATTGACCGTTTGACTAAAGATTATATCGAAGCATTCCAAGAATACGCTAATGATCCATATGTAGAGATATCCACTTGGCCTGGAAAAGATGAGTTAACCCATTTGCAGGTTATTTTCCTTGGAGAACCAAATAGTCCTTATGAAGGGGGAAGATTCATCTTAGAACTTCGCCTTAAAGGTTATCCTTTCTCTCAACCCTTTGCCAAGTTCCATACAATGCTCTGGCATCCTAATATTAGCCCTACAATTCCTGGTGCAGATTATACTAACATATGTAATAGCATGACAGATAAACGATTGAAAGGGACACCAGAAGGATGGAATCCTGGGAAATCACTTGTTCAACTTATCCAAGCCGTTCGTTCGTTGCTGAATTTCACTTGTGTCATCCCAGAACATGATGTAGGGATGAACCACGAGGCAATGAAGCAATGGCGTCGAGATAAAGGACTTTTCAAAAGAAAAGCACAAGAATGGGTAAGAAAATATGCTAAATGATTAAAATGAAAAGGAGACAATCCTTATGAAAATTATTTTCCATGAAAAATACAATCAAGTTTATACTTATGATCCTGCGGCAAGTGCGGGAAGGATGGAAGCAATTTATCAAGAAATAAAGGATTTTGAAATAATAGAAGCAATACCAGCACAAGATGAAGATATTCTATTAGTTCATACAGAAAATCACCTTGCAAGAGTCAAGGGCAATAATTTAGTCTATTCAACAGCGATGTTAGCGGCAGGTGGTGCTATAATGAGCGCTAACTTTGCATTTGACAGTGAACCTGCATTTGCACTTATTCGACCACCAGGACATCACGCGAGTCCAGATTCGTGTTGGGGATTCTGTTACTTCAATAATATAGCAGTAGCTATCCAAAACCTTATCTCTGAGGGAAAAATAAAGAATGCTGCCATTATAGATTTCGATTTACATTATGGTGATGGAACTGACAACTTCTTCAGAGGAAGAAAAGATGTAATTTATCACCATGGTGAAGGAGATAGCAACTATAGCTTCGTTGAAGATATTAGATACTTTCTGAAGACTCTTGATAGCATAGAGATGATTGGCGTTTCCGCTGGATTTGACAGACATGAAGCAGATTGGGGAGGATTACTAACGACTGAAGACTATAGAGCGATTGGAACTATAATTAAGGAATTCACCGAAGAGAATTGTTCTGGAAGGCGTTTCGCCGTGCTTGAGGGTGGTTATAATCACGATGTACTTGGAATAAATGTTAGGGCATTTGTAGAAGGGTTTGAATGATGGACATATTCCTTTATGGATTCTGTAATCATAGAATAGAAGAGGAAAGAAAGCGGAGAAAGTTGTATTACAATAATTAATGAGAGGCTATTAAAATAAGCATTATAAAAGAAAGAGAGAAAATTTTGAGTCAGTAATAAGTAAAGAGATACAAGAGGGATTCAAATCCCAATTTAACGATTCTTATAGATGGTATAGGTGAAAATATGCAGAATAGTGGTAAGACTTACCTCCAAGATGCTGCTTTTTTTGATATGATGGCTCATTGCCTACGTAGAGGAAATCCTTTACTTGGTACTCGTCTAGAAGTTCATGGTTATCTTATCGGTTATACACAAGACCAAGATGTAATTGTTACTCAAGCAATTCCTATCAAACATGGTACTCCAACTCAAGTTCAACTTCAGGGAGAAGATTACATTATCGCAGCTGAAATACTAGATAAACGAATGAAAGGAAAGGAGTATGTTATAGGATGGTATCATTCACATCCTAATCTTACATTGTTTCTTTCCAATGACGATAGACAAACACAAGCAGGTTTGCAGGGACCAAACCCTGCATGTATCGCGATAGTAGTAGACCCATACCTGATTTCAAATCTCGAAATAGATCCTGGAGTTGAGTTCATAACCTGCTTTCGTCTCGATGATCCTTTTGCTCGTACACTAATGTATCATAAAGTGCCATTATTACTTCCTCAGCCCTCGTTAACTTCCTTTCTTACTCAAACTCTTAAATGGACTACACAAAACTCATTAGGACAAACATTAAGCCCTGAAGCTTGTGAAAGGGAAGATGAAAGGAATATTTCTCAAGCATTGAGTATAGTTTTTAGTTATTTAACTCAAAAGAAGTTTACTGAATCTTCATTAGTAAAAGAACTAAGTGAACGGATTAGCAGTTTGGAAGAAGAAATAGAAGATCTGAAACAGAAGATCAAAACTCCTTCTGAAGATGATTCTAAATTCCCCCAGACCGCGGTAAAATTAAGCACTTTCTTCCAAGAAAAGCCAGAGGAATAATTTAATGGGCAGTAGTATGGACAAAAAGATAAAACAAGGTAGAAGCAACGAAACCCAAGATCAAATTCTAATTATAGAAGGAGATTTAGATAATTTCCTAATTGATCCCGACATAGGAATTAACACAACTTATATTAAACCCTCTAAACTTACTAATTTTAACCTTCGTGTTTTTGACATGTTAATTATATGCTGTCCTGGTCTATTTATCGAAACACGAGCTGCTCGAGAGGTTCAAAAATTTATACTCAGGGGGAAACCATTACTAACAACGGATTGGTGTTTAAACACAGTTATAGAACGAATTGCCCCTGGATTCATTTGTCATAATGGAAAATTCACAAAGAGGGAAGAAATCGATCTAGAACTAAAGGATCCAGATCATTCACTGGTTCGGGGAATGGAATCGGGTATATTTAGGAATAAATGGTGCATTCAAGCAAAATCAATGCCATTTAATGTTCTAACAGATCAAGTAGAGATATTAATTAGCTCAAAGATAATGAAACAAAAATTTGACACAGATGCTTGTCTGGTTGCATTCGCCAAGGGTCGAGGACTTATTGTTCACTCTCTAATCCATCTCAACATATTGGATATGACACCATTAGTGAAAAATATTTTGTTATGTTCACAAATGCGTAGAATCCCTCAACAAACTCCCTTACCTGACCTTCCTACGATAACAGGAGAAAGACATCAAAGAGATCCACGAATTCCTCTGATGGTGGAATTTAAGTTAGAAACTCCTTCTAATCCTCAAAAGCAGTGCTTATTTTGTGAAGGAGATTTCGGATCTCGAGAAAGAGCCTATCAATGTTCTTTCTGCGGTGCATTATATCATAAAACCGAATTAGAACTTTATCTGCGGACTAAGAATACTTGTTACAAATGTAAAAAGGTTATTGTCCTACCAACTGAGTGAATGCAATGAATGCAGAGATCAGAGCTTTAGAACGATTGTTTTATGAAGATGTTCTTTCAAGATATGAAGAGTTGAAAGAAGAACGTTATGTTCTGAAATATGAGAAAACAACCATAAGAGACGCATTAGCTGAAATCCAGAAAATACCAGGACAATTTAATACTCCCGATTATTATATTCTAACAATAAGCATGAAGACACATTCGTGGGATGATGAAGCTAAGGCTGCATTGATGGCTCATGAATTAGGTCATTTATTAGTCTGGAAAGGATTTCTTCCTTCAACAGAAAATGTTGAGGAATCAATTTCTCTACAGGCTGTTAGTCGAGGATTTGGAGAAGGGACTCGAAAAATCTTCGCTCAATTTTGCAAGGAACCATGCTGGATCATTGAAAGGAACACTAACGGGGAAGTTTTTGTACAGGGATCAACAAGAACCATGGGAGGAATTACTTGTTCGTTCAAGGTTTTAGGTTCACAATACTGCCCTTTTTCGGAAGAAAAACCTACTTTTTCCTTATTAACCCATGTTCATAAGTCGAGGGTTGCTTGCGCTATTTGCGCTACAAAAATACAGAAATCAGCTCTGAAATGTGAAAATTGTCAAGCACAATTTCATTCAGACTGTGTAGATCAGTGGCTTAAACAAGAGAGCAGCTGTCCTATTTGTAAGGTTATTCTGATAGATGAAGAAAGCACTTAAATGAAATTTGTTAGTCGGATTAAGATGTAGGAGAAAATCATATGAAATATGAGATTTATGAGGTAGATTTATCCTATTATGAAGCTATCTGCCAAGTGTGGGAAGAAACAGGATTACCATTAAGACCAAAAGGACGAGATAGTAAATCAGCCTTAGAAAAACAATTAAAGAGCGGAGTGGTGAATTTCCTTGGAGCTTTTGTAGAACAAGAGCTTGTAGGCATCGTTTTACTTTCACACGATAGCCGTAAAGGATGGATTAATCGTCTAGCAGTAAAACCCCACTATCAGCGTCAAGGAATCGCGAAAAAATTAGTGCATGCCTCAGAAGAGTTTTTTGAGCGATTGGGGATTAAAATTGTAGCAGTCCTTATTGAAGAAGATAAAACTAATTCTTTTAAATTGTTTCGCAGTGCAGGGTATCATATATGGAATGAAGAAATAATATATGCGACTAAACGAAAAAGTGAAGACACTTAGTCCAAAAGGCATGGTATTCTGCGTAAATTATGCCAAAGAAGCTAAATAATAGCCTTCTTTCAAATGAACCCACGCTATATAAGACTGGAGCGAATTTTTGAATTTATCAGAATTCAACCTGTTATTTTCTAGTACTTCAGGGGGAATTAAGATATATGCCCCTCGACGGAAAGCCTGTTTGTCCCCTTTTCTTTTTTGTTTAGTAAGAATATGTATACGATTTGGATCTTGGGGTAATATTAGTTTTTTTTCTTCTAAAAACGTTAATAGAAAAATAGAACCAGTGATAGTCTTCCAAAAAAAGTTACTTTCATAGAAATCGTTGATGATACCAGCAGGAATTAAACACAAGAACTCATTATTTTCGATTTTTTGTGAACTAAGGCCCACCACCTTTATTTCAGGTTGAAACATCTAAAAGCTCCTTATCTCTGATAGAATGTTAAAATATAAGTCATACTATTTCATCACTACAAAATGAGTGAACTCAAGAAGTATATGATCTATGGACTAAGTTTAATCTTTTGGGTCAATGTACTTTCAGCAACATTTCTAACTATGCCTATTGGGTTCCATGAGAGCCTAGCTATACTTTTAATCTGTGCTACAGGCATCATCTGCTTCTTAAGAACACGAGATACTTCAAAAGAGATATATTACACACCATTGATAGTATATGAAGGTGGGTTGCTACTTTTAGCAATAGCAGAGATCTCTCGTGACTATTATTCATTCCTTGAAGCACTCATTCAAAATGGTCTCTTAGGTATAGTTGTCGGAATTTTCTTTTTCCTTCCACAAATTTTAGAATTCATGGGGATACACGACAAATAATGTGTTTTATCTAGTTTGTGAGTTATGCCATAGTCATTAAAAACACCTTTTTCAATGTAAAGTCGCTAAACGCCACTATTGTGGCAATTGCGGTGGAGAATCAGGAAAATGCAGAAATTGTGTTTAAAAAAGATTGGTCAGAATGAATCGTTGTTTTTCTCTTCCATAGTATGCGACTTCACATTGAGTTCTCAAAATACTATATTAGGTAATAAAAAGGGCACTGTACCTCGAAGTTGACAAACACCAAACTATCCTTCTTTTATATTAAAAAAAAGGTTCTTTTTCCTTTTTATATCAACTTTATATATAAAAACCAACATCGGGGTACAACACCATAAAAAGGATCATTTTTAGCGTAATTACATTTGCATAGAATCAAGATTAGCCAGGTTTAGAATTAAGTTGTATTTATCGCTTACTTTCATAAAGAGAAGAAAAGCCCCCCGCCAATTACATATTATGTAGGGGAGCAATTGTGCAGAAATATGGAGCATTTGATGTCTTTTATGTTTTCTTCTTAATTATTACAGCTAAAACTACCATAAATGCTGAAGCTGTAAGAACTGAGGTAGGTACTTTGAATTCATCAACATCAGGACCGCTAATACTAGCAGCATCAATGTAGACTGATACAGCCGTAGAACCATCATTCGCACAGTAAAAACTTGCCCTTAAAACATTTGCACCAGTAGGGACATTCTGAGATCCTGAAACTTCCTGCCAATTCGCATCGTCAACGGAAAAGGTTATAGCTGTTGCGGATATTACACTTCCACCAAAATCATCATACCATATGAAGTCCACTTCAACATATACGCTATTATAGTCTTCTAAGGCATAAACAACACCTGTTACGCTATTTCCCTCAGTAAATCCAGATACTTCTTGGTAAATGTTTACCCAGCTAGAAACAGGTAAGTTTACTTTCACACTATAAGATCCAAGATGTTTTTCGGTAGTTTCATTTTCTACCGTTCCAGATCCCGCTACTGTCCAGTTATCCAGATCATTGTCCGTCCAATCCTCAAAATCAGCATTTAGTAACTGTTCAGCGGTAGGTTCGGCTGAAACAGCGGCAGAAAATATAAAAAATACTAAAAATAATGGAATTATCGTTTTTTTCATGTGTTTACCCCTTTATTTCTTGTTACGAATCTAGGAAATCATTATTAACTTTTTCTTTTATCAATTTTCGAAAGAGAAATAAAATAAATCTAAAAATTATGTAGCACACAATACAAATAATGTCTAGGTGACAAAGAATGGCGCAGAAATATGAATGTATAGTTTGTGGTTATGTTTACGATCCAGAAAAGGGAGACCCTTCAGCAGATATTCCCCCAGGCACTCCATTTGAGAAATTACCGGATGATTGGGTTTGTCCTGAATGTGGAGCATCCAAAGAAGAGTTTGAGCCCACGGACTAACACACAATCGGTATCACACCAAGGAGTCATTATCTCTGCGTAGTTGGGTCATAAAGGTAGGTGGGAGCCTTCAAGATTATCCTCCGAAACTTAAACAAATTTGTCGAATTCTAAAAGCTAGTGCTACTCAAAAGTCTGTTAGAGTAGTAATCGTTCCAGGTGGAGGTGCTTGTGCACAAACTGTCCGTAGTTTACATCATGATATTGGTTTTTCTGATGAAACAGCCCATTACGCTGCCATAGCATCTATGGATGTTTATGCGTGGATTCTGGCGGATCTACTAGAATGTACACCACCTACTCATGAATTAGAAGATGATAATGCATGGGTTAAGGTGGCTTTACCTAGTTCAATCTTTAGAAGTTATGAACCATTCCAAAACTATGTCAAAAATACTTTATGGGAGATTACATCGGACTCATTAGCTGCATGGTTAGCGAATAAGATTTCTCGGCGTTTACTTCTTCTAAAATTCCTTCCAACCCATCTAAAAGGACTTAAATTTAAACAATTGACAGAAAAGGAATTATTACAGTGTTATCAGGCTGGATTAGTTGATGACGTTTTTCCAAAAATAGTCAAGCAATATTCTCTTAGTGTCTATCTAAGTGACGCTGAGGTTCCTACGGACTTGTATGAATATTTAGAATTAAAACAAGATATATAATTACTTTAATTCCTTATTTTACCATTTTCTCCATTCTTATGAGCCGTCTAATTGACTCACGTATAAATTCTGATCTATGAGGGTACTTTCCTTTCTTTATCAGTTTATTAATATCCTCAATGTCTTTATCAGGGATATTACAATTAATAGGATCCATGCTACTCAACTTTTTTGTGCTGATTGAGCGAGAAAACCCACAGATCGCGTGCGTCTGTGGGATGAATCGCCCCCTTATCCCTTGGGATAAGGTTTGCAGGTTAAGAAGAAACCTGCCTCCCTGATGGGAGTAGTCCACATCGCCAATGTTACCAAGGGTTTCCTGGACTTGTCAGCAACACTATTCCTAACCCTGTAGAACTGTTTAGCCACTGACCGCAGAGTTCAGAGCTTGTGGAGCACCCTGAAGTGCCTATGAGGAATCACAAGGATTCCATTCCAAGGTAACGGAGTCCCGTCAGCCAAGAGTCTTCGAAGAAAAGTTCGTGGCTGGTGACTGAGGCTAATCAACTGGGCTTGGGGAGGGAATCCCACTCCAAGCACACAGATCGCATGAAGTGCGTCTGTGGGTCGTTGACTCTAGTTATTTCCAAACAACTTTTAGGATCGCAATTACACCTTATTAAGGTATTGCTTACCAAACGACTCGCCATTAGTGAAGATTATCAATTAACTCTATTTTTTTAAATAATCCAAGAATATCTTCATTAATTTAGAGTTGTTTACAGTACTCCACAAGTTCACGGACTTTTTCTTCACTAATTGATGCATCTCTTCTTCCACCCTCGCAAGCAGCAGAACGAATGCCGATTATATCAACTTCCAAACCTGCTAGCACTTCTACTTCCTCTATTCTGACTTCACCTGCCAATGCTGCTTCGAGTCCAAGAGCATGTGCTTGTTTGACAAATTTTCGGAGTTCTATTGTACTCATATTATCTAATAAACCCCTACCGTCTTTAATTGCTGTATCAATCATAGCAATATCTGCACGGGTAGAAGCAGCTATTGAGGGAATCTTAAGAGGAGTTAAACCATTTACACGTGAAGCATCGGCATATCCCGCAATAACCATAGAACATCCACCATTAAGGGCTTCGATGCAAGCTTTTGCTGTATCTGCGGTCTGTTTTTCGTTCAAATTCAGAGTGCCCATTTTTACGTAATTAGCGCCTGCTTGCATAGCGCCATACGCAGCCAGTCCTATCGTTCCGGGCATCCAAACCGAGATATCACCTAAAGCTGCAGAGATTTCTACTCTATTTTCAGTAAGTTCCTTAACCGCATGAATCAAATGAGGACTCCCCGCACCAAGTGATCCTTCAGAGGGATTCTTAATATCTACAATATTAGCTCCCCCTGCAATTACTTTTCGGGCTTCCTCAAGCGAACGCGGACTGATCAGGAGCTTCACTTCGTTTCACCCTTAATATAAGGATTTAGACTCCTCGTACTTAGTGAAAAAAGAAAATTTAATCCTCTGTTGATTGATTAACTTAATCTCTTGGTTCAAATAGGTCAGGTTCCTCTTCTACGGGCATACGACGCTGACGCATTAATCTCGTTACGTAACCTGCAACCCGGTTACGTAATTTTTTAGAGCGGAGTTCCACGACCATAGATATAATATTTTTATTCTCGTCAAAATCTAGAGTGAGTTTGTGTTCATATTTATCTACTATTTCTCTTGAAAGTTTTTTAACGTAAGCTGGGCGTACACTTCCCAAATAGATCAACTCGATTCTGGTTATTTTAAAGACACTTATCTGTAAGGTGGTGATTAACGTAAAGACCTTTAAATAGCAGCCATTGAAGCTTGATTTAAAGATCTTCTTAATAATAGAATAATCAATTAATGAACATTGGTTATTAATAGAGTACAATTACTCTTAAGAAAAGGAAGAAAAAAAAGAACAATAACATAAATACGATTAAGTTCAACGAATTTAGAATGTGAGGAATATTTGTGTCCGATATGATTGACTCGGGCATCCCAGGACTTAATGAATTATTTATACCCTCGGGATTTCCTAAAGGAAAAACAATCCTTATGCAAGGCCCACCAGGTGCTGGAAAAAGCATTTTTTGTCTTCAGTTCCTTATCAGAGGCGCTTTAGATCACGATGAGCCTGGTGTTTTTGTAGCATTCGATGATTTAGCTAATCACGTCCGTAAGGATTGTAGAAATTTTGGTTGGAATTTAAAGGAACTTGAAGCGTTCGATCCTCCCTTAATAACGATAGTGGATGGATTTAGTAGTAGGGTAGGCCTTACTTCCAACGAACGATTTCAAATCCGTGCAAATGTAGATAGCTTGCTAATAACCCTACTTGAAGTATTGGATATTACTGGTGCGACACGTGTCGTAATTGACTCGTTAACATCTTTATCGACCGCTGTTAAGAGCCAACATCAACTGCGAAAAGAAATTCTAACCATGAGTGCGATACTCGGGAATCGGGAATGTACAACTCTTTTAACTGCTGAATATCGAAGACAGGGGTCTGATTCAATAGTTTATTCAGGATCATTTTCACCCGAAGAATACTCTACGCAGGGAGCTATGGTAGTGAATTATCACGAACAACGTGATGGGACTTATAAACGATCAGTTCTCATCCAAAAAATGAGGGGACACCGACATGAGTTTGCACGGAAAGAATTTGAGATTACAGGCAGTGGTGTATTAGTTCATCCTGACAAAAATGTTGCAATAGATATGTAATTCCTAATGAAACATATCTGTGGGAAAATATGTGAAATAGATTGAAAAGGGATAAGAAATCTAGTAAGAAAGGGAAGTCCCTGAAGTTTGAATGCCAACATTGCGGTATATGTTGTAACTCAGATAAAATCATTGTAACTTTACTTCATGTTGATATCCTGCTTTTAATAAAATATGTAGGGACTATTGAAGAACTATTACCCTATTTTGCATTCTATGTATCAAAAAATGAAGTCACTGCTTTGAATCCTCAGATGATGGTTCCCCCATTTGAGACCACACGCGGATTAGCCTATCTAGGACTTAACAAGAGAATTGATAAGTGCATTTTCTATCATAAACAAAGATGTAGTATTTACTCTTATCGTCCCTTAGCTTGTCGAACTTTTCCTTTTGGTTTGACGACAAAGGATGGAAAGAGAATAATTTCAGTAGTAAATGCTAAGAAAATAGGTTGTCAAGGTATTGGAAAAGGCAGACAAATTATGAAACCTATGCTCAATGAATTATTCGATCAAACTACTACAGCTTTAACAGATTTCCACCAATTTGTAAAAGAAGTAAATAGAGAGCAAAAATTACGAGGATTGCTTTCTTTAAAAGAAATTTCAGCGTTAATGTTGCTTTATGCGGACAAAAAGATCAATATACCAGTCTATCAGGAGATAGAATTAATCTAGATCTGAATCTCTATTTGGGTAATCTTATTTCATCACTTACATCTGGTTAGCAAAATGACATTTTCACTGGAAATATGGCTCTCTGATATCGTGGAATGGCTTATTCAACTTGTGGAAGATATTGGTCCCATAGGACTCTTCTTTGCAATGATAGTGCAAGCAATAATTTCGCCTATTCCTTCAGAATTTTTATTAGGTCTAGGAGGTGCAGCTTTTACGGATAAATACGGCGTTATCCTTGGGATTACTCTTGCAGTTATTTTTGGCGCTTTGGGTTCTATGGTAGGTGCAATTTTATGTTTTTTTATTGCAAAGAAAGGAGGAAGACCCCTAGTGGTGCGATTTGTTGATGAACAAACACTTCAATTCGCTGATGGATGGTTTAAACAAAACGGTTTCTGGACAGTTCTAATAGGGCGACTTATTCCATTCATTCCTTTTGATGCAGTCTCTTACGGAGCAGGATTAGCTGAAATCCGGTTTAGGGATTTTTACATAGCCTCAGCAATTGGTGTGATACCACGGACTATTTTTTACTGCGTGCTTGGTTATTGGACTCATGGTGAAATAGAGAAGGCACCAACGATTGGATTAAGTATTCTTTTTTTAGTGATAGCTATTCTTATCTTACTCTATTTTGTGGTTCTGAAAAGACTATCCAAACAAAATATGTTGGTAAAGGTGAGTGGAACAATAGATGGGGAATCTTGAACTAGCAGTACTAGAAACCGTCATTGAGAAAGTACTCGGACAAATGAAATATGATCGTAAAGAAAGAGGGCGATTTGTCTATCTTACACCATTACGCCCAGGAGATGAGACAATAGTATCCATATGGGCGTTAAGACAGGGGCAAAAGAACATTCTAGAGACTCAAATGAAATTAGAAGAATTTCAAGACGTAAAAATTAAAATTAGCTTTATAGAGCCTCAATTTTTTGTAGATGTTATCGAGGACATTGTTGATGTGGCATTTTGGCAAATAGCTACGGTTGTGCGATTGTTAAGTAACTGTAAACCCATCTATGACCCAGAAGGACTGATTAGTTACCTGCGTGAAAAAATTAAGGAACTATCATGGAAACCAGAAACAATCTTTCTAAAGGTTCAAAGTAGTGAAGGATTTCTTCATTTAGCACGTCGAAACATTATGGAAGAACTTTTAGCTGATGCGTTCATCTGGATATTTAAAGCGGGAGAAGAGAGCATCTGTGCTCGACTTATGCGTAAAGATTCTTTTAATATAACAACTGCAGAACTCTTATTGGACTCTCTTCAAGAAGAAGAAGGATTACATGATTTCTATATCAAAGAACTTCTCAATATCGATGTTTTTACTCCAGAAATACTTAAAAAAGCTTTAGATGAATTAGAAAACTTAGGAAAGAAAATTTACCTCGCTAATGAACGAACAAGACGCAAAACTTGGATTCTTTCTGCTTTTGTCTCGATAAATGAATGTGACCGACGAACTCGTCAATTATTTGCTGCAGTGGGTAAAGAAAGAAGAGGATCCGATTATTTACAACGGATTTATGAAACAGCCTTAAGTGAACTCTGGCAAGCGGTGTTTTTATTGGCACAAAATCCCATGGGAATGACAAAGCTGGATCCTTGGTTGGTGGGATTCTTTTGGAAATGGTTTATCCAAGATAAGACAGAAAAGGAAGCACATCGCCTTATCAGGCTTATCCATGCATTAAATATCAATGAAACCTACAAGTTAGGATTTGAAGGGCAGCTCGCTCAATGGAGAGAGGGTATTCCTCTCCATCCTTAAACTCAAAGATTCCTTCTTTAGTATTAGAGAATAATTAATGCTTTCAAACATTTGATAATTAATGAAATTAAGGTATTCGGTAAGCGAATATTTTAAAAACGACTATAATAAGTAAGTTCTCTATGCATAATATTGACCAAAAATCAAGTTGCTTCTTACTATTAATTGTTTTCACAAATGTTTGTTTCCCTTTCGCAGTTTCCTCTGAACTATTAACTATAATGACTGCACCAAATTCATGCTCACTTAAAATTGGCTTAAAGTTTCTTAATTTTGATCCTCAATTAGAATTGGATTTATTAGCAGATATTCTTCCTTCATCTATTGATCATTCATCCATTGGGCATTCACATACTAAATATGAACTAATTTATGATATTGAAACTCTAGACTCATCAATTAACGACTCAATTAAAACATATTGGGATGCAAATGCCCCTTTACAAGATCATCCACATGTAGCTTTTGATCCCTCTCTTCATGGAGAATCAACTGATGTATTTGTAAATCGAACAGGTAGGCAAGTAGACGCACGAAAATTTGAACAATGGTTACCTAGCGTAGTACCTACACCCACTACTGACTATACTCTCTATATTTTCAACTTAACATATTTAGATCGTGATGGTTATGACCACTGGTTCTCCTTAACGGTTAATGATCCTGATGCAAACATAACCACAACTGGTTTCTACTCACTTACCACTGGGCTTTATACCCGCCCGGTTACGGGTTTTGGAGGAAATGTGGGACGGTTTTATTTTCTAGATTTAAGCGCATACCATTGGTATCCTACATTTATCGAAACAGTGTGGAATTGGGATGCCGAAGGTTATTTATTCTCCACCATTCAGGAAATAGTTGAACAATATGGAGCAGAAACTGCAAGTGGGCAGGAATCAATCCGTTATTGGATTGGTCATTGGATAATCGATATTCTGGGCAATAACTTCATAGGGTACATTGAACCACCATACATTATATCTGAAGACAAGCCAATAGTTAATCCCAAAGTAGATATTGAAGTGCTACTCTTATCAAACCTAACCGATAAAGGTTATCCGCTTGATTCATTACAATGGTTAACCTCAGAAAAACGTATACTAACGCCGCTCATGGAAGTTGCCCCATTTTACCAATGGAATGTAACTGTTAGGTTAGAACCGCTTAACACCTATCCTGACCTTTTTAGAAAGTTTAACTCAGAGGCACAGGCAGGAAATGGCATTATTGAGGTGACAGAAGGATTTTTTGATTTTGTAGATAACTTCCGGCAAGAATTATTCCCTACTTCAAATGCAGACATTTCTTTTCCAACAGTTGGGTTTCTCTCTAATGAGACGGAAATGGCTAATAATGGCCTTATTTTTGCAGGTATCTCCCGAGGTTTTCCTTGGCAATTGTTGAATCTTAATCCCTCACGTTTATATAAATTTAACAACACTAGTAATCGTTACGATGTTCCTGACAGAGGATTGACGCAAGTAATCGTACATGAGGTTGGACACACTCTGGGATTCCCTCATCCACATGATTACTATGGATGGGGTGGCGATTACGTTGAGAGTGTAATGAGTTACTACAATCCAACTGTTAACTTTTCTACTTACGCCATTGACAGATTTAGTCGATCCTCGACGGATATCTACTTTGATTATTATAAAAATGCTAGTAAAATAGTCAACCAACTTCTTGAAGAGGTTAGTTCACTTCCTATTGAAGATGAAAACAAACTACAATCCGTACAGAAGCAGTATGAAGATTCAATTCAAGCATATGATCACTTAGAGTATCAGCAAGCGTATGAAAACATTTCATTGGCAGTAACACTTCAATATGAAATCACATCATCGTTACAACAGTTAGCTAAGCAATCATCAAGCACTTCAACTTCTTCAAAGACCCCGGGATGGGCATGGATTTTGTTATTATTCTCACTTTTTGGAATATCTTATCTGAAAAAAAGAAAAAGAGTGTTGGATACAAATTCCAATGACAGTTAATGAGATTAACTAAAACAGAAATAATTTATTATGTACGGGCATCTCTAAGGAAAATCAGCCGAGATAAACCTTCCATTTATTACACAATATTATATTTTAATTTTCATGTTAAGTGATTATTATGCGATTTTCTCGTGCTTTTATGATATCAACTATTATAATAAGCGCTTTTTTTCCTTCTCCAAGTTCATCTACTCCTTTGACTATATCTACTCCTTTGACTATATCTACTCCTTTGAAATGTTCATTGACTATAGGACTTGAATTTCTTAACTTTGATCCTCGGTTAGAGCTTTTTTTACTCCCAACTATGCTCCCCTCATCGATTGTCCACAATGCCACACAATACACTCTTTCTTATGTGGTGGAAACGCTTGATCAATCAATCAATGAGTCTATCACCGATTATTGGGAAACTAATGCACCACTTCAAGAACAGCCCAATATGGATTTTAATGCCTCTCTTTTTGGAAAGACTACCGATGTATTTGTAAATCGAACAGGTCGAGAAGTTGATGCAATAGATTTTGAAAAATGGCTGCCCAGTATAATGCCAATACCTACTGCCGATTATACTCTCTATATTTTCAATTTGACTCATTTGGATCGTGAGGGCTACTCTCACTGGTTTTCCTTAACAGCAACTAGTCCTGATTCGAATACCACTTCAACTGGTTTTTATTCATTTACTACAAATCTTTATACTCGACCTACTCCAGGTTATGGTGGGACTGTAGGGAAATTCTACTTCTTAGACTTAAGTGCATATCATTGGTTTCCCGAGTGGATTGATACTGCGTGGGGAACGTGGTGGAACGCTGAAGATCACTTATTTCACACTATTCAGAGTTTAGCTAGCCAATATGGATTAGAAACCTCAAATGGAAGAGCTATAATCCGTAATTGGATCGCAGATTGGGCAATAGACATTATTGGGAACAATTTTGTAGGCTATGTTGAACCACCATATATTGTAGCTGGAGAAATGCCAATAGTTAATCCCACAGTAGATATAGATGTCTTACTTTTATCAAATCTAACCGGTTATGGGTATTCGCTTGAAATGTTACAATGGATAACCTCAAAGCAACGAATTATTGCACCACTTGCTGAAATCGCCCCATTCTACCAGTGGAATGTTACTGTCAGATGGAAATACCTTAATGAATATCCAGAGCTCTATAACAAATTTAATTTGGAATCAAAGTCGGGAAATGGGCTTATTGAAATAACAGATGGATTTTACGATACTGTTGAAAATTATTTAGAAATATTATTCCCTTCATCCTTCGCAGACCTCTCTTTTCCGACTGTTGTTTTCCTCTCGAATGAAACTATAATGGCTCTTGAGGGAACGAATTTTTCAGGTTTAGGTGGGATGGGCTGGCAACTGATGAATATCAATCCTCCACGGATGTATCAATTCAACAGCAGTAGTAATGCGTATGATATCCCCGACAAAGGAATAACCCAAGTAATTGTGCATGAAGTAGGTCATACACTCGGACTCCCCCATCCACATACTGGTGAATATTTAGAGTATGGATGGGGTGGAGATTACGTAGAAAGTGTAATGACTTATTATAGTCCTGCGATTAACTTTTCTACATTCGCCATAGACTGTTTTAGTCGTACTTCAACTGATATCTGGCTTAATCATTATTATAGTGCATCTTTTAATATAAATCAACTTATCAATCAACTCTCTGAATCCCCTACAGTCATAGAAGAAAAATTAAATGCTATCCTCAATAATTACAGTTTAACTTTACAAGCTTATGATGATTTAGAGTATCAAAAAGCGTACGAATACATTTCAAATGCAGTTATTCTTCAATATGAAGTTAGAGTGATGCTAGAATGGATAATTTATAATAGTTCAACAACCACTAGCCCACCATCTAGTACATCATCCTTAGACTCAACTGCAAGTCTTACATCGATAGATTCGTCAACAAGTCCTAGTTCTCAGTTAGGCTCAGCAAATGGCTTTGAATTGGATATGGATCACATATTAATTATATCTTTCCTAGCTGTAGTAGCAGCATTGACTATTTATATAAAAAAGTATTTTAGATTAAAAACTGAGTATTCCACTTTAACTAAACCACTGACAGGTGTAGAAACATTCCAAGAAATCTATAGGAAGTATCAACAAGGTGAAATAAGTCAAGAAGCATATGAAGAAGCATATAAGAAGAGATATGGTAAAGAAAGATTCGGTAATTAGACATAATCGCTCAGAGCAACAATATTGGATTTATTATTGATGTCATCAAGTCCTAGGGGGGAGCGACTTTCAATACTCTTTACCAATCCCTGATGAAGATTGTGAGACCAGTAAGAATATGAAAACAAATCTTCAAAACTCTAATTTAATAGAAAGTAGAATATTAGAACGAAAGATCTAAATCATGAAAAACATACCAAGCAAGGAATAATATACTTACTATCCCTCAACAGCTAATACCAGATCATAGCTCTAATATAACTAATAAAAATTCAAAAGAAAGAAAGAGGATAATTTTCATTGCCGATGAGTTTCATTTTTTCTTTAACCGAAAAACAAAAGCAATGTATTGCCAACAATGTCATTATTGGATTCATAGCGTCAAGTGGATTTCTTCTTCTCCGTTTTAAATCAAGTCCTTTCTATATAGCTTCTTTTGTGGGGTTAGGGGATTATGAGACACATGTGGTGATTAATAGTTTCTTTTTTTTAATTATTCCTCTCCTCTATTTAGGTATAATACGCTCTTCTTATTATCTCACAACTAAAAAGGGACAAAAGCGACGGAATTTAATAAAAAGTTTCTACATTGGCTGCGGAATGCATTTATTCTTATTTTTTCCATGGTTTGGGTATTTTGTGTTTGAAGGATTGAAACCTGGATTTATAGAATGGTATGTTTCTCCTCTCCATGGCATCCCGATCTATCTACTCACAGTGGCGGTTAATATCACCACAGTTGAGTATTATACAAAGTCCTTTTGCCAATTACAGATATCAGAAGCATTTAATGAAAAGATTGCATTTATTACACAGTTTTTTTATTGGGTTATAGGTCATGTCATTGAATACCTCTGGTTAGAACCATATACAGGTTCCTTGCATGCAACTGGAATTATAGTTGTAAGTGGTCTCTTAACAGGTTTAGTGGTTACAGAAACCGAGAATATCTATGGGGTGACTGTAGGCCATTTTCTCCTGAATGTATTAGCCATGATATTGGCTTTACATGTTTATGGTTGAAGTAACCTCCACATCATATTGTCAGAATCAAATAACTGGGCTAAATGGTTAATTATGGTAGCTGAAAGGTTTCTAAATTTATTAAAGGATTCTTACTCTCGAGGACAAACGTTTGAGTTAGCTTGGAATTTATCTAATTTTACTCACCAAACATTGCTTGAATCATTAAAGTACTTTCAAAATAATTCAATTCATTACCAATATTCAATAGATGACTTTAATCAGGATATTAATAACATTAGCTACTATTTTACAAATACAAAGACATCACAAGGGATTGATGCCCTTAAGTCACGCGTCATTATTCTCGGTGCAATCCCTACAATTTTATTGTTGAAAACTGAACTATTAATAGAGACTAGTAAAATATTTGATAAGATTATGATACCAAAAACTACTGTCGAGGCGATACAAAAACCTAATCAAAAGAGTACATTGATTCCCAATCATAAAGAAATACCAATTGAAACATTCGGATTTAGTGGCTTTTTTGAATCATATTCCATTAGTCTAGGAGAAATCTGGGTTTTAAAAAAGGCAGAGGAATTATTAGCAAAAGAATTTATGGTGACTGTAGTATTGGATGATAAATTTGCTAGAAATTGGGTTCCAAAGAATGTTTGTATATTAGGAACACTTGGAATTATCTATCTTCTCACGTTAAAACAGATAATTACAGTTCATAAAGCAATTACAAAAATCAGGGAAATAAATACAGTAGGACTTCAATATCAAGCAGATATAATTAATTCATTGAAAGATAAGCTAGAAAAGTTATCAATTGAAAAAAAAGATTAATACGCCTAAATTTAGCAAGAACTAACATCGATCTAAACCTTATTCGATCAAATCTCAACAAAAATTGCAAAAGATCCAAATTTTATAGCCGTAAAGAAGGGAAAAGGTAAAAAAAAGGGGAATAGAATGGTTTATCTCACCAGAGTGTGAAGTCTGCTGATATATCTCCATCATACTCTTGAGGAGCGTCATTCCCTTTGTTTCGTGGATAATTTGCAAATGCGTAATCAAAGGCGTCTTCCATGGCAGTATAAGGGTCGGAATTGTAGTATTGTTCGAGGGTATAAGCGAGGAACCACCATGTCCACATACCATTCTCATGTTCAGGGTCATCATAACCGTAGCCTTTTTCAGTGCATGTTGTAGTTAGGTATACACTGGCACTATTTGGCATTCCCATTATTTCCTCTCCAAATCCTCCAGAATTACAATGATCTAAGAAGATGAAAACCCTACCAGCTGTAGCACTGTCAAATATTGCTGCAAGTTCATCATCGGTTATATCGCCGCTAAAATCATATAATGTACTATCCCACATGCAAAGATAGCTAGCATCTATACTTCTTGAATATCCACCATGACCTGAAGTGACAAATGCAATTTCATCGTCTGGATCAGTATTTGCTACCATGCTGTTTAATGCGCTTACAACAGCACTTTTAGACGCCTGGTTCTCAGTTAGCATTGTAATATCTTGGGGTGCGTAACCTATCCTTATGAAATACGCTTCCCAATCACGAGCGTCATCGTCACAGTATGAAAGATCACTAATGTCTTTATAATCACTGATACCTACAATAACTGCAAAGTGTTGTCCCTCTGGAGGCGGAGGTGGTGGTTGACCATTGTCCACAGTTACGGAGATTGAGTCAGACCCAGTTTTACCACCACTATCTTCTGCTTCAGCAAAAATAGTGTGGTATCCATCAGCATCTGTTGTATCCCAGTCATAACTATTCGCTGTGGTAATGAATTCACCATCAATGTAAATATCTGGTGTTAATGGTCCATCTTCCTTATCTGTTGCTTCAACTGTTATAGTAACCGTACCTGAGACTGTAGCCCCATTGCTAGGATTAGTTATTGAAACATTTGGTGCCTTGTTTTTACCTGGGGGTGCTGGTGGCTTCGCCCTGACTTGGATTGCAGTTGCTGGTGTAATTGCAACACAAAAGGTCATCATCATAATAGATATTAGAAAAAATGCGTTTATTTTCTTCATTTTAGTCACATATCCAAAATTAAGTTATTTTTGGTTTTATATGAAAAATAATATAAAGATTGTTAAGGTTGAATCTAATTTTTCCTTCCATTTTTTCAAGTATAATAAGACAAGAGGGATCTTTACTTGCAAAAATTCGCATGATTTAACCCCTATTCAGCTTTATTTGAGGAAACCTCACTATAAACTAGAAAGTCTCCAGATGTTTTGCCTTACACAAAATATTTTATCAAAAAAGATGAGAAAAATTATCATATGCATTATTCAAGCTTCTTATTCATAGTTTTATTTCTTAATTTTATTACAATTCATTCCACGCGCTCAACTGATTGTTCCACATTAGACTATACCCCATCCGAGTGTTCTCTTACTATCGGACTTAGGTTCCTTAATTTTAATCCTCTATTAAATTTATCTTTAGTTACAAATGCTTTTCCAACTTCCGTTCAGTATTCATATACTAAATTGAACCTAACTTACATTGTAGAAGCTCTTGACCCGTCAATTAATGAATCGATTACCAATTATTGGGATACTAATGCACCACTTCAGGAACACCCTAATATGGCTTTTTATCCTTATCTTTATGAAAAAACGCCAGATGTGTTTATAAATCGAACAGGAAGACAGCTTGATGCTCGAGATTTTGAGAAATGGCTACCAAGTGTAGTCCCTAGATCCAATAGCGATTATACTCTCTATATTTTAAATTTAACCCATCTAGATCGAGACGGCTATTCCCATTGGTTCTCTTTGACCGTTAATGATCCTGATGCAAATACCACTACAACAAGTTTTTTCTCTGAAACCACAAACCTATATACAAGACCAGTCCCAGGCTTTGGAGGAAGTGTAGGTCGATTCTATTTTTTGGACTTAAGTGCATACCACTGGTTTCATGAGTTTGTCCTTACAGCATGGTGGTTGAATGATTGGAGACCAGGCGCTCATATGGACCACACAATTCAAGAAATGGTTGCTACTTATGGATTGACAACCTCTAATGGACAAACAACAATTCGAAATTGGATAGCAAGTTGGGCAAAAGACATTATCCTCAGTAATTTTGTGGGTGAGGTTTCACCGCCTTATAGACAATCTACAGGGTCACCCAACACTCACCCAACTGTAGACATTGAGGTCTTACTTCTCTCGAATCTTACAAATTATGGTTATTCGTTGGATATGTTGCGATGGCTTACCTCAGAGAAACGAATAGAGACGTTTTTAAGTGATATTGCCCCATTCTACCAATGGAATGTAAATGTTAGACTAGAAAAACTAAGAAAGTATCCTGTCCTCTATAAAAAGTATAATTCCGAATCACAAAAGGCAAATGGGCATATTAATGTAGCGTATGGGTTTCATGGATTTGTACGTAATCAGTTCTCGGAATTATTTCCACGATCGACAGCGGATTTTGCTTTTCCTACGGTATGCCTTATCTCTAATGATACGACAATGAATTGGAGGGGACTTAATTTTACAGGGATTGCTGTTACGGGAGCAGGATGGCAATTGATGACTTTGAACCCACCACGAGTTTTTAAGATTAATAACACTAATAATTTTTATACTGTCCCCGATAGAGGAATTACACACATTGTCGTCCATGAAATAGGACATACACTCGGTTTCGGACACCCCCACGATGACTATGGTTGGGGAAGCGACTATGTAGAAAGTGTGATGTCGTACTATACTGGAACATCTAATTTCTCAACTTTTGGAAAAGATCGCTTTATACGAACGTCAACTGACATTTACCTAGATCTTTATAGTGATTCCGCTCTAAAAGTAGATTTACTTCTTAAACTCGTCTCTCAACCACACAAAGAAGCGGAAGAGAAATTTAAATCCGTACAGGACTATTATGCAGACTCAATTAAAGCATATGATAGTTTAAATTATCTACAGGCTTATGAAAACATCTCATTAGCTGTAAAAGAACTTTATACGATCAAGTTGTTATTAGAAGATATCTCTAGCTCTAAGACTTTTGGGATTCCTCAATATATTCTTGCTCTTCTACTAGGTACAGTTATAGGAATTTACCTAATTGCATGGGGAAATGTAACTCGACTGAAAGAACAACAGAATTAGTCCAATAGAGATTAAAAAAAAGAGTAAATGACCTTATTGAAAGTCAGATGAGTTTTCTTGCAATTTTTCGTAACATAAAAGTCCATTTCAACATTAAAATAAAGAAGGGAGATGCTTACCTGTGACAGTCCTATGAACTAGGTAACATGGAAGAAATCCAGCCTATTAATCCAGATGGTGCACGAGTTTGGGTAATCACTTTCCCTGGCCCGGTAACATCCATAACCATGCCTTCACCAGATGCTACTAATGATTTGATTCCTCCAATTCGCCTAACATTATAACTAGCGGAAAGTTCCATAGATACTAAATGGCCAGTATCAACTACAATACTTTCGCCTGCTTGAAGGTCAAACACACGAAAACCACCATAAGCACTAACCCACATATCGGAAGGAACTTCAGCAGATGCATGAAGGAAAAATCCTCCTTCACGGGAGAGTAACGCTTTTTTAAAGCCCTGCCATTTGCTGTCTGTTTTCACACCAACCGATGCACATACGTATGCCCCACCTGAAACAATCCAAGGCATCTCGGGTTTAACATCCACTCGTTGCATATCCCCTACATAGGAAGGAGCAAAGCCAATTTTACCCAGGCCTTTTTCAGCAGTAAAAGTGTTTTGAAAGAAGCTCTCTTTCGTTAAAAGTTTACGTTTAAGACCACTCATTACTCCTCCTTTAGAGGAAGTTTTGAGTGAAATAGTCTGGTCCATCCAGATCATCGCGCCCGATTCTGCTACGACCTGTTCTCCATGTTTAAGAGCAATTTCTACAATACTAAATGTTGGTGTAGCTTTTATTTCATATTCAAGTCCAGATATTCCTTGCATTTTTTCACTTCCTTACTTCTATCCTAAGATGCTTTCTAAAAATCCTCCCCCGATTGACCGTTTTTTGCCCTGTCGAGAAGGTAACATGCCTTTAAGCCATCCAAAAAACTGATCAGGGGTACGTGTCTGGGCGATAACCTTACCGGGGCCAATAACATCAAGGACGAGACCTTCTCCCGACATTAAAGATGATTTGAGTCCACCGACTCTTTTCACATTGTATTGCACACTACCTTCCATACAGACGAGGTTGCCAGTATCGAGCGTAAGGCGTTCGTTAGGTTTCAGGTTGAATTCCTGAAAACTACCAAATGCTGATACAAATAGATCAGCGGGTTCTGAGGCTTCTACCTTGAGCATAAATAAATTCTCACGACTAAAAAGCCCTTTCATCCCTTGAAATTTACTATCTGTTTCTACAGCTGGTGGAGGAGTAGAAGCTAGATAACATCCCCCACTACAAATCCATAGATCGTTTGGTTGGAGTGGAATATACCACAGATCTCCTTCATAAACTGGGGCAAAGCCTGCGCGACCAGGACCATGAAAAGTATTGACAAAGAAAGATTCGCCTGCTATCTTACGTTTCAGGCTCTTCATGATTCCTTTCCCACCTTTTTGAGTAACCATTTGCACAGACTGATCCATCCACATCATCGCCCCCGATTCCGCGCGAATTGTTTCTTCTTGTTGAAGGTTCACTTCCAATAGGCTAAAATTAGGAGATAATTTAATTTCATATTCTAATCCAGTTGCTGGGCTCTTCAACTTGGGGATAACCTCCTAGTGTACGTTTGATCATCCTAATAGTCTTATTAGAATTATCTTTTTCAGTTACTTATTTCCTTGTATTTAAAGGAATGATATTCGCAAAAGAATAGTATATCCAATACAAAAATATACTCCTAACGCTAATCGAAATTTTAAACAATGATAAGGGGAACCAGAAAGGTTAATTAAAGCTAATTTTCATTAAAAAAGCCATCTAAAGAAGTTTGATATTGTTTTTCCGTTAGATTCCGTATTGTTTTCCAAGAATATCTTACAAAGGGGAATTCGCGTTTTTTTAATTCTTCGATATGAAGTGATAGGAATTTTTGAGTTATTGGATCACTGGTATACCCGCTACCAATTTCAACCCCTAAGTGATGATATTGCACCTTAATATCGTCCAACCGCCAATCACGTTGACATTTCGCCATAATACTCGCAGCACTGCAGATTACATATTGTTCATCTGCTTTTTCTTTAACTATAGGCTCACAATGCGGGCATATCTTGAGGATTGTTTTCTCAATCAGATTTTTACGCTTATCAAATTGATCTACAATAATTTCACAGGAACTTTTGGGAACTTTTATTCTATTAAGGAGTTTTTCTACTCCAGCCAATTCAAGTCCATTCAGAGTCATAATTTTCTGTTCCATAGTGGTCGTAATGTGTACAGCAGTGATTTCTTCGATTTCTACTTGAGTAGCAATGTCATCAACAATTTTAGAATAGAGAAATTCTCTCTTTTGACGACTTAATTTTTTACTGTCTTTTACCCCTAGTTTAATTAACTCTGGTATTCTTTTTGTGTTAATTAATACAGCTGCTTGAATCATAGGTCCGAAAACTGGTCCTCGACCAGCTTCATCAATACCAATAGCCCAATCCGACAAAAATTGTCACCTTGGTTCCTAGTTTCTTTTTGTGGTGTTTTTATTAGAATTCTGAAAGTTTAAGTCTGATTTAAACATCTTTAGAGCATGAATTCTTTTCAATGAATAGTCTTGTATTCGTACCTCAGTTCGTGAAGAATACCTTTTTAAAAGTCCGACAAGTACGAGGTTTTCTGACAATATCATTTATGATTGGTGATGTTTATGGGTGAACAAGATCCACTTCCAGACATGAAAGAAGTTAAAGAGGCAAAAAAACTTCTAACTCGTGTTGAAACCGAAGCAAAAGGCGCTGAAATGAAAGCAGTTCTTAAATGTGTTAAATGTGGAGAAGTGCAGGACTTCCCAACATGCTGCGGAGTTGCTATGTCCCTCGAAGGTGATAAACTAACCTGCGGTGAAGAGGGGTGTGAGCATGATAAAGCGGTACCCGTTCCTGAACACTGCGGCGAGAAAATGCAACCTGCGTTAGTAAAAGCAGAGTAAATCTCTCATTTTCCTCTCTTTTTTGTCTATCTTTCTTTTCTTCATTACAAAGTAGAAACGGTTAGTTTAGGGCATGTTGAGCAGTTAGAGTTCTGACTACTTTATAGAGCTCCTAATTTTCGGAAGTATACCGTATTTTTCATGAAATTCTGATTTTAAAACGTCCATAATAACTACATCAAAACGCTCCCCATTACGGAATGCGATCTCGCGTATTTTTCCCTGAATCTTAAATCCGAGTTTTTCATAGACTTTTATCGCTCGTTTATTGAATGAAGCTACCCATAAATAGACATTATGCATATCTAAAACTGAAAATGCAAGATCTAGCAAAAATATCATTGCATCGGAACCACTACCTTGTCCCCAATATTCTGGATCGAAAATACCAAATATTGTCACTTCAGCACTTCGACTGATCCAATTGATATTGACAAGATTAATGATTCCTATCAGAGAATCGGTATTAAGTGCTTCAATTCCAAAAGTAAACCCTTTTCGGTGTGTGAAGCGCTCATTCGCTGATTCAATGAATTTAACCAAGTCTTCCTGGCCAGTAGGAAGGGATGTAGGTAAATATTGACGTAATTTATAATTGTTCCAATAAGGGAAGATTACAGATGCATCATTAGAGTCTAATCGCCGTAAACGCGTTAATTTTCCTTCATATATGTTATATTCTCATTTAATTACTTTTTAAATTCTTGAGTCTGTTGCAAAATACTTTTCTTTTTTCTTCAAATGACGTGAATAAACCTAAATTAGGCTAATGGCGATAAGTAGCGGTGGTACTAATTCTAAAAGGTCATAAAAAAGTATAAAGGGGTCAT
>JAEOTF010000089.1 GCA_016840025.1 Candidatus Hodarchaeota archaeon | reverse complement strand
ATCTTATCTTGGTTAGTATTCGTAGGTATATTTGCACCGTTCTAAAAATGTCACAACTATCCCTCTTTTTTTCGTATTTTCGTGAATGTTTTATAATATTTTTGAAGTTTTTTAGAATTTTCTTTCATATAAATGAAATCAATCGCATTCCTTAAATCTTTAATATAACTTTTAAGAGAAATTAGTGCGGTTTCTTTTTTTAGTAAAAAGGTTAAAAATTATGACATTAACTCCTAGTCTCAAAAACACACTTCTAAAAATTCAAGAAAAAGAAATCACCGAATATTTTATCTATCAAAAATTAAGCGAAAAGACTAAAGGAAAAAATTCAGAAATTTTAAAACAAATCTCAGAAGACGAATTTAGACATTATAATGAATGGAAAGAATATACACAAACAAAAGCTAAACCAAACAAGTTAACAGTAACAAAATACCTACTAATCGCTAAAATTTTTGGCTTAATGTTCATGATGAAGCTCTTAGAAGGGAATGAAGAAAAAGCTCAAATAAACTATTCAAAAATTACAGGGGAATTTGCAAAAGCAAACCAAATCCTTACAGAAGAAGCTGCACATGAGAAATTATTGATAGAAATGATTGATGAAAAAAGGTTAAACTATCTAAGCTCAATAATTACAGGGTTAAATGATGCAATGATAGAGTTGGCAGGAGAACTTGCAGGTTTTACTTTTGCCCTTCAAAAACCTGAGTTAATTGGATTTGCTGGACTTATTGCGGGAATAGCTCAGTTTCTCTCAAGTTCTGCTTCGGAAATAGAATTGTTCCTAACAGAAAGAACTATAGAAAACAAAGAAGAAATAAAGAAATCATTTTTTGAAGGAAGCTTATATCTAATCACAGTATTTTTCTTGATAATTCCTTTCTTTTTAGTGCAAAATCCTTTTATTGGTTTGGGAATTGTCACTTTCAACAGTTTTATAATAATTATTTTTTTTACTCATTATGTCTCAATTGTAAAAGAACTCTCTATGAAGAAAATGTTTTCAATAACATTAGTAATTACTTTTGGAATTGGTGCGTTATCCTTCATTATTGGTTGGATTGTTAAAACGGTCTTGAATCTTTAGCATCGTTAGTATTCTATTAGGCTTTATTATTTAAAAAGAAGTAAATTTATGTGGGGGGTGGGATTCGAAGCCTAAATTACTAGTAAAATATCGCATTGATTAGCTCACCAAACAATCACTTACTCATGAACTCAATAGCTAACTAATCCCTAAGATAACGAGTAGGATAATTAATGTCTAAACACTATAAATTTTAATCCTCAACTTAAATTGATTTTGAAATAGATGAAATTAAGTTGACGCCAAAAAAAGTAAGAGATATAAGTCTGATAAATTCTGTTTCAATTAGGTAGTTTATTGTTCAAGTTGATGATATGAGTGAAAACAAAACACTTATTGCGTATGCTACACATGGAGGAACGACAGAAGACTATGCCAGAGCAATTGTCTCTGTTCTAACAAACGAATTCAAGATGCAGGTAGAATTAGTCAATCTGATGACAGACCATAATCCCAACTTGACACCATATCGAAATGTTATTGTTGGAACTGGCATACAGAAATTTAGGATGTACGAGGAAGGAGCAGAGTTTTTAGAGAAGACTAATTTTGGAGATAGAAAAGTGGTGATATTTCTCTCATCTCTGATGCCGAGAGACCACGTTATCAAGAAGTACATTGATGTAATTATTCAAAAGAACCCAAAGCTGAAACCTCTTTCAGTTGAAGTACTTGGGGGAAGAATGAAAGTATTTGGAAGAACCATCACAGACAAGACTGATATAGAAAAATCCAAAGTATGGATAAGAAAAATCGCAGAGCAATTACAAGCTAGCTAAGCTTGATGTGTAGACTTATGTTTAGTTAGTTCAATGCGATAATCTTTTTACAGAATTGGTGCGGGAGTTGGGATTCGCACCAGAATTTACCAGTAAAATATTTTTATTTACGATTTAGATTGAAAATAAAGAAAAATCTATTATATTTCTATTTTTTTAATTTTGAACCCATATACAGACCTAGATAAACAAAGATTAGCTCTATTATAAAGTTCTTAGCCATTATATACGACATATTTCTACATTCAATGGATAACTATTCACTTGAAAACCAAGTAGCAGACTCAGGATTGGCTAGAAATAAATCTTTAAGCATATGTCCCTAATCGCAAACGCTCATTATAAGATTATATTTAAAATTTCTATTTACTTTATTCTGATTTACTTAGTCTAGGTATGCTGTCGATTACTTCCTTTGCTATACGGTAGGTTTCATCCATCTCCTCTTCAGATCCGATGCCAACGCAGACAGCTTGAACGCCGGACATTGAAAAGACAAATTCTAATGCTTCTCTAATAGGAAGCCTACCACTAGCGAAAGGTTTTATGGCAAATACCGGCTTTTTCGCACTTTTAACAGCGTCAAACGTGGTTACCCTAGAAAATCCAGGTGACATATAGTAATTTATTTTATTATATGGAGTGTAATAAACAGATAGACCGTATTCTTTTTCATCTGAGACTGTAAGGGCTCTTGCATCATGACTTCCTAATCCTGGAATCATACCTTCATCACGAATAAGATTGATTGTTTCTTCAATTCCTTCTATGTAGCCTTTTTTTCCTTGTGGGAATCGTAAGAGTGAAGCTATAGTTCCGCCATGAAGTAACATGAATTGACCGCCAATTGCTTGTATGATTTCACAACTCTTTTTCACGTTCGGTATACCTAGTTTATCAGTTATCGGACCGTCAGTTGTTGCAAGGCAAACGAGTTTCTCTCCAGTCTCTTTCTGAGCAATGTTTACAGCTTTAATCCACTGTCCATATCTGTGAGGCCCCATATCAGGTAAACCTAATCCAGAAATCACGTCATCTATTGCTGTACCCATTATTGCGTTAACACCCATATCTATAGATTTAATTATTAATCTTGCTACTACTTCTGGATTTTTGAAGGTTTTTTGCCAATCTAAATCTTTAGCTCTACTGAAATGGGAAGACCAACCTAAAGGATTAGTTCCAAGTATTACTCTCGGTATTTTTACACCTTCAATTGTAAAAGTTGGAAATTTAAAATTCATATTGACCACTGTTCATTAATTTTATAATAATCAAAATAATTAGATAATGTTTGTATATATTTACTTAAATTAAATTTTAACTCCCCACACACACTAAAAGATACACGTAATTAGGGTAGTGCACGCTAATTTACTAGTCTTAATTATATATATAACGTATTAATTCATTGGTATTGATAAACTAGCTACAAGTTACAAACTTTTTCGGCGATCTCCACTCAATTCCCTTGTTAATACGCCAACAAGATCGCTGTGCTTTTTTAAAATATCGTGCCATATCTCACCCTTCTCCGTTTTATGATAACCCTCTGATTTGTCTCCTTTAATTAAACCATTTCCTTCGAGATATTCTATCATCCGATCTGTTTGCCATTGTGTTCCTGCTCTTCTATATATGTCATACCTAAGCGTTTTACCGCGTTTTGCATTCGCTATATCAAATATGTCCAAGTATTCTTTCAGCCTCTCCGCAGCCCTCGATGGGGAAGGAATTATCCTCGGACGCATTCTATCTAATCCTCGATATTCTTTTCCAATCGAATTAATCGTGCATAATGGTTTTTAAGCTTATTATACCAGTAAAGCAATAAAATACCAAATACAATATAAAACACTGCTCCAGGCGTTTCAACTATTGCATAGAAATAAGTTAGAGTACTTGCACTCCCTGAGAGTATTTTATTCCAGTCGGAGATTGCTGTTCCAATGATTATAACTGAGAACGCCAATGTTATGAAGCCCGTGAAGAGATATATGAAGATACTTCGTTTCATATCTTTAATCATGGTTCTCGCGTCACTCCACAGCTCTTCATACAGCACCTTTAATTCCGGTAAGTCTTTATCTTTATCTACCATAATTTTAATCACCAGTAATAAAGAGACTTAATCGAATATATATTCCTGTTTCTAGAAATAAAACCATCATAATATCTATATGTGAAATAACTTGCTATCTGCAAGTGCTATTATATTTATAAGAAAATACTGTTTTCTTCAAAATTGCCCTAAATTATGTCGTATTTAATCTTACAATTCTAAAATAAAATAATATAGAAATAAGCGGAATTTGGAATTTTTTCCATATTATTTTTTACTTAGTCGCTAGCTAGAAGAATATGTATTATTGATGAATCGCAAAGTTTTTACAATGTAAAATTCTAAGAATCTAAAATGCTAAAATGACGTACTCTATTTCCCCCTTTTAAAGAGTAAGCAATGATTGGCATCGGCTCCAATACTCACTTGAACGCAATTGTAAGTGTGTAGTTTCCAACCATTCTTTTCATGTTTCTCGATTGTCTCAGCAACATCTTCATGATTAGAAATCTTTGTACATGACCATTTATTCAATTTTAAAGCTCACCTCTGATTGATTATTTTTACAATTCATCAAATATTTGTTTCATGTTTTTTCGGTATTCATCGAAAGTACTCCGTCCTTTTTTTGTGAGCTTAAGTGCTGTGTGAGGCTTTCGTTCAATAAATTCCTTCACTATCTCAACGTATCCTGCTTCTTCGAGCTTGCTCAAATGGGACGACAGATTACCAGGAGTTATTTGAAGTTGATGTTGGAGGAAGAGGAAGTCTGCACTTTCTACGACGTAGAGTTGAGACATGATCATCAGTCTAGTGGGTTCATGGATCAATCGATTGATGTTTTTTAGATTAGAGGGATTTTTCGACAATTGTTTTATTCCCTCGAGTTATCGGATATTTTTGTATGAATTGCACCATAAGAATTAAACCATAGATAACGATAGCAAATCCTGTGGTTAATAGGAAATATTGGAATGGAATAGTTATGAAATGTCCTGTTAAAAACAGCACTAGGGTTAATAGCCCGTATGCGTAAAGTCGCTTTAAACCCATGTTGTATGCGAATAGACTTGATATAATGGCCGCTCCAACACCGATGATGATCATACTGTTTGAAAAGATTAGAGTTCTAAGTGTTACTGCCCAACCTTGATCCATAGCTGCTCCCAAACCAAACACCATGAATACTCCCAAACCAAACACCATAAGCCCTAAGATGACAGCCATAAACCTGTTTGCGCCTCTGCTTCCAAACTTCACATAACCGATCCTTGGTATCGTAATTCGTTTCTTCACTGAAATCCAAATAGGCACCATAACAGCAGGAAAAACTCCCGGAAATACAAACCATGTGCTAAAATCGGTTATAGTTTGAAGGAAAATTCCTAAGCCAAACAATAGGATATAAACCCCGACAAATATGTCTATCAAACCGTCTTGATGATAAGTCATGTAAGTCCTTTTCTCTACTTGCTTTAAACTCGATTTATTCATTTTTCAATCACCAAGATATTATAAACTACTTTCCAACACATAAAGCTTTGCATTACAAAGTAGTTTATAAGAACACATATTTTTCCATCCGGAATATAAGCATCAACAATAACATAAATTTAGATAAAAAACTTCTCTGAAAATTAATAGAAAATTCTAATGAGTGTTTTCTCAAACTTTAAAATATTTACAATAATATTAGATAAGCATACGCTACCATCATCTGAACTCCACTACATTTTATCCATGATGTGGGATTCGAACCCCAACATCGGTGGAGATATCATCCTCCATCTTCGATTTTTTCCCGCAAACTCCTTTTTTTAAATTTAGCTAACATAAGAAAAGTCAATTCTTATTTAACTAACCAGAAGCGGGGATGGGAATTGCAATTAAATTTATTTCACATCTCGAAGCATTAACCACATTGGCAAATTCAGTGGTTCTGGAAGAATTATTTTTTTCTTAACAGAAAATCCATACTTTTCATAGAAAGTAATATTATCTTCTTTTTGAGTCTCCAAATATATTGGTTTTCTTTCTGTTT
>JAEOTF010000088.1 GCA_016840025.1 Candidatus Hodarchaeota archaeon | reverse complement strand
TCTTTTGTATTAGGAGTGCTGGTCCTTTTTATTGTTTCATCTTCAGGCATTTAAATCATCAAATATCTCTTTCAATGCTGTATCCAGGATAAAAACTTAATTTAAGCCGCGTTAAATCTATCAAAAGGAATTTTATATCCTTTTGGGAAAGGAGATTTATATTTTTTCTCCTTGAATGTATTATCGAATTCCTTACGAGCCTTTTCAACTAATTCAGGATTACTTAGAAATTCTAGTGCAGTTAAACAGATGACTTGGGCAGCCTTAATCATCCCTTTATGTCCTATGCTCATCCCTGAAGTTGCAACGTTTTGCCATGAATGTCCTGGTGATCCTACTATGTGACAAGCTGTACTAAACTCTCCGAGGGGAGTATACCATGATACATCCCCTACATCAGTAGAACCGGGTGCCACCTTTCCCTTCCCTATAGGCGGCGTTACTATGGGAAATAATGATTGCTTTAGAGCTTCCATAGCAATATCTAATAATTTGGGAGGTACCATTTTTTGAATTAGTGCTAGGTTGATGGGGGGTACTGTTTCACTTAATTCTATGGCAAAAGCTTGCTCTTCCTTATTAAACCTTGGTGGACCTGTCTGTCTCATTTTGTCGTAAATAACATTACTAACTACCTCATTGCGGATAGGATTATAAGTTCCCCCTATTAAATTGACTTCCAACCTAGTTTCAGTCATAAGTACTGCACCCTCGGCTACTTTCAGCAATCTGTCATAAAGATCAATTACTTGTTCTCGTTCTGGAGCCCGAACGAAATAATGGACTTCAGCCTCAGCGGGAACCACGTTGGGAGCAAGGCCTCCGTTGGTAATTACATAATGAATTCGAGCAGTAGAGATTATATGTTCACGCATATAATTTGCCCCAACATTCATGAGCTCCACAGCATCGAGTGCACTTCTACCATTGAATGGATCGGCTGCGGCATGAGCCGTTTTTCCGTAGAATTTAAAAGCTACTGAATTCATAGCTGTATTTGACGCGAGTAAGATGTTATTTGAAAATCCAGGATGCCATGTTATTGAAATATCAACATCCTCAAATAATCCCCCTGGTTTAATCATATACCCCTTAGCGTTAAACTTTTCTTCCGCAGGACACCCATAATACTTTATAGTACCTTTTACTTCCCCGCTGTCAAGTGCTTCTTTAACTGCCAGTACGGCTCCTAATCCTGCAACCCCTAAAAGGTTATGCCCACACCCATGACCTGGAGCGCCTTCTTTTAATGGTTTTCTCACTGGCTCTGCCGTTTGACTTAATCCCGGTAAAGCATCGTATTCTCCTAATACTGCGATTACGGGCTTACCACTCCCATAGGAGGCAACGAATGCTGTAGGCATATCTGCTACTCCCATGTCAACTTTAAACCCATTTTCTTTCAAAACTTTTGCTAGGAGCTCAGAAGACTTAAACTCTTGAAAGCCAATTTCCGCATATTCCCAGATTTTATTACTTACTTCAGTGAGCGTATCTTGATTCCTTTTTATCCATCTTGCATATTGAGCAAACTTTCTTGCCATTTTCATTCACTTTTTAACTTTTTATTAAAAATAAAATTAGCTATTAAATCCTAGATTGAGATTTGCCTTAAAAAGTTTGCAACTTCAGATCCTCAATATTTTATTGAGATAAAGCTTATAAATTGGAAATATAAGGCTTTATTATGGACTCATACGATAAACTACCTGATGCCGAAATTAAACCATCTGGGGAAATGTCGCAAAAATTCCTGGAATTGGGTATTAAAACATTCAGGGAAGCTTGTCATTATGTACATGACGCTGAATATGGCTATAATTCTAATTATGATGACCACATGATATTCTTCAAGGAGAAAAAGGGGAGCTGTACATCAAAACATGCGGTAATTGCAGGTCTCGCAGAGGAATTAACTATTCCGTTATATAAGTATGTAGGCATTTATGAGTTTATAGAAGAAGTCTCTAAAGGAACAAATGAGATAATAGAAAAATATAATGTTCCCTTTATCCCAATGATCCATTGCTTTTTAGTATATAAAGATCTCCGATTTGATCTTACGGAGGGAAACTGTAACGGAAAAAAAAAGACCCTAGAGGACTTTATTCATGAAGAAAAAGTAGATCCGTTCATTTCCACTAAAGATAAATATTTGCTCTTTAAACGCGTGTTAAAGGAGAAAATTCTACCAACAAAAGAATGGGAAGGCATCTCAGAAAGAACGGCATTAAAGACACGAGAAGAGGGAATAGTTCTTATTAAGAAAAATGCCAAAGAACAACTGGATTTGAGAAAGTTGTAACTTTTTATTTTGGTCTTATTTATATAACATTCTTTCTTTCCATGTATCAAAATAATAAACCTTGTACAAAATATCAAAAAGGATCGAGTTTACTTTTTCCTTTTTTATTTTTTCGATTAAACCAGTTAATTCCTTCATTGTATTAGCCCAAACAAAACATAATATTAAATTGGGTAAATTACTAAATGTCCAGCAGTAGAATAAGTTGGGATGAAATTTCTCGTTTAAATATTTCGCGAAATCATTCTTATTTACAGATGGCTTGATATTAATTTGGAATAAGGCAAAACTATCATTGGATTCTTCAGGGTTAAAATCAATAGAAAGTTCAATTATACCTTCTTCTATCATTCTAGTTAAGCGTCGACGAATCGTGTTAGGAGTGCTACTAACTTCTTCAGCTACCTCAGAGATTGGTTTTCGTGAATCTCTATGAAGTGAACGAATAATTTCTTTATCTAATTTGTCATAATGCATAGTTCTCGATTTTGGTACAATGTATGGTATCGGAGCAATGTATTGAACTCCCGAGAGTAGTCCTACTTTCGGAGAATTAATCTGTGCAGTTTTTGAGACAAAAGATGAGAATTCATCCAACTGATGAATATTTTCTAACATAGCTCCAATATACATATAATTTCTACTTGATAAGATGATTTGCCATGTATTGTCGTGTTTTCCTAATTCTGGAATCAAAGAATCAATGTGTTCAGATTCGCTCTGCCCAAAAATAAAAGCGTATATGGCGTTAATCGCATATGATTTCAATCTCGCAGTAAACTTCTCAATGATCCTTAAATCTATTAATACTTGGATTCTTTTGTAAATAGCATTTATTGATAATCCTAAGTGATCTGAAATTTCTCTATAAGATAATCTTGAATTATTTTGAAGAAGTAGAATGATCTTGATGTCGATTTCATCCATATGTACTAGAAATAAAAAAAAAAATAATTTTGTTTAGTTACATTTTGTTTGTTAGCATTTTAATTTTTAGGAACAAACTTGATTTCCTAATTTTCCTTCTTATGTATTTCGAGTATTTTATTAAAAGTATGATTCCGAGGAATGCCATTCCGAATAACATTAGTGTACTAAATGGTGCAAAGGAACACACCGAAAAATAACCAAGATAGCTAGCATGGCTTACAGTCCAACCGAAATCCTCAGCTGGTAATATTGTAAAAACTCCTGCTGTGATCCCTCCGGCAATCATACTTACTATTAATGTTATGTAGAATATAGCCAGAGTTATTTTTGCCGATTTTTTCAAAATACTCAATAAATTTAATCCCCCTTTTTCCAATTTGACTCACCTCCTTTTATTATCATTTTAAATAAATTTGTTTAATTTTTCTGCCATCCTTAATCCAACTTTTTCCATTGCTTTCAAGGTCTTATCATCTAATTGACCCTTCCTTCCAGCGATATATCCAGTTACAATGGGATAAACTACATTTAGATTTAATTTCTCGAGATATCCTATCATATTTTTGGCTGATGAACCAATCAAATGAAATTTTTTCTTAGTTTCGAACAGGAAAATTGTTTTTTGGTTAAGATTTATACCAAATATCTTGTCTAAGAAAATTTTCATGCTTTTTGATATCCTTCGGTTAACTGAGGACACTCCTAATGCAAAGAAGTTATAGTTCTCTAAGTTCTCTCCATGAACGTCTTGAATTGAGAGAACATCTACGAGAAAACCTCCCGCTTCTAAACCTCGGCTTAAAAGCATCGCCATTTTTTTTGTATTCTCGAAAACTGATTCATAGAGTAATAGTATTTTTCTGTTTTCTTGGCGTCCAATATAATTCTCTTCTCTCAATAACTTCTACAGTTTTTTACGGTAAATTTCTTAAGCTTAAGGAAAATTCCTTCTAGATATAAACTTAAGTTCAAGCCTTTAGAGAAAAATACACCATCGTTTGATAGGAGATAAAAGATCTTTACATTAGTTATGAAATAAAACATCAATCAGATGATCATTTTTTAATTGGAATTTTTAATATTCGAACCATTTTCAGAAAGGTTATCGCCATTCTACTCTAATCCTGGTAAATCCAGAAATATATATGGACCGTTCTTTTGTTTAAATTAATAATTTAACAATTATAATTAGAAAATGAATTTACTGAGGTTAGGAAATTGAAAATTCTTGCAATCATTAGTAGCTATCGTAAAAACGGGCATACCTCAAAAATAACTACATTTATACACCAAAAAATTGAAGAAATTGGTGTTCATTATGGTGAGAGAATTGAATTCGAAAAAATTCACCTAGGAGATTACAAAATCAATCATTGTTTGGGATGTCGAACTTGTATGGATAAAGATGAAGACCTTTGCCCTTTGAAGGATGATATACCCCTCTTAAAGACCAAAATTAATGAGGCGGATGGAATAATTTTGGCGAGTCCTGTCTTTGTCGGAGATGTAAGTTCCTCAATGAAAGCTTTGATTGATCGTCTAGCATACCTCTGCCACCGACAAGAATTCTATAATAAATGTGCTTTAATTATCGCAACTACTAATGCTACCAGCTTAAGACGTACCATTCATACAATGGGTGCTGCAATCTACAGTTGGGGTATGAAGACAATAGCAACTAAAGGTTTCAAAACGAGTACGTCAAATGATTCAATTGAAACTTTACGCAAACTATACCAAAAAGTAATTTCAAAGCTAGCTAATAAATTCTATATGGGAATAAAGAATAAATCCTATCTAAAACCATCCCTGATTTCTCTAATTGCGTTTAACATACAACAGAAATATCGTGCTGATCCAAAATTATCAAGTTCAGTTGATTATGAGTATTGGAATGAAATGGGTTGGGTGGACTTGAGGAAATCGTACTATAATAACCATCAATCAAATCTCCCCAAAATCCTACTAGCTAAGTTTGTTTCAAAAATTGTCTGTTTAATCTATTGAGGATTTCATTGTGATCGTTTCATCAGACCATAAATTGCTATATGAGCAACAGGCTTTCCTCGAATTTCTATTTTTTTTAAGACCTCTACCTCAAAAGAGGACATAAAAAGCTTTTCGAGCTCGTATTCTGAGGAAAAATATAGTACCGTGCCCATTGGTGTCTTTCTATACTTGCCAACTCCTCCAAAACTATGATCTTTTTCACCAAAACTAACCGTAAGATAAATTCCCCCAGGTTTTAGCAAGTTATATACAGTTTTTAAGAAAACCTTCCTCTTCTCAGGAAAGATGTGATGCAACAATTCCCAGTCAAATATAAAGTCAAAATTCCCTTGAACCTCACTTAGGTCCCCCGTAACATCTGCAACAAAAAATTCACACTCCACATTCATTTTTTTTGCCTTTTCCTTTGCGAGTTCGATAGCTCTTGGGGATAAATCAATTCCTGTAACCTCAAAACCTTTAGTTGCTAGATAAATTGCGTAATTTCCAATACCACATCCTAATTCAAGTGTTCTGCAAGGACGAATTGTACCCTTTTTAATTAACTCTACTAAGAGAGCTGGAGGCTCATTGTATACCCATGGGATTTTTTCCAATGGCACTTCTCTATAGATTTTATCGATAAGTTCTTCATCCATCAGATTCATACCATTTTTTTATAAGATTATCCTTTTTAATACGTCTGAGATAAAAGAAAAATATAGGAATAGTAACGAGCGTTTCTAAAAACCATAAGAGGTTAAATATAGTAAGGTTTGCTTCAAATGAGTAGGATCCAAAGGAAATCGTACCATAATTCACTAAAGAATAGAGTAAAAAATCGGGATTGGGGAATATTGTCCAAGGGTAGAAAAGTTGGACAAACTCATGTGAGGGCCAATCTAATAACACATGTGTGATCCCCCCTATCATAACCGAATACGCAGCAACAATCCAAAATCGTTTATCAAATTT